>NZ_CP032999.1:27604-327604 GCF_005080725.1 Buchnera aphidicola (Sarucallis kahawaluokalani) | reverse complement strand
GAATCAACTGGTATTAATATATTATTTCTCGCGCGTAATTTTTTAGCCAATGGAATAAATTTTTTTTCATGTAGAGATTTTCCAATATTGTAATCAATAGCTAAAAATGTATTTGCAATACCTCCTCCAACGATTACAATATCTGAAATCATAGATAATTTTTTTAATAATTGAAATTTTGTAGATATTTTTGCGCCTCCTACAATAGAAACCATGGGTCGTTGGGGATTTTGTAAAGCTTTTGTTAAGGCATTAATTTCAGATACTAATAAAGGTCCAGCGCATGCTATTTTAGCATATAACCCTACTCCATAAGTAGAAGCTTCTTTCCTGTGAGCACTACCAAATGCATCCATAACAAATATGTCGCATAATTCTGCATATTTTTTAGATAGTTGACTATCATTAGTTTTTTCCCCAATATTAAATCGAACATTTTCTAATATTAATAATTCACCCGGTTTAATTGGTACGTGTTGTAAACTTTTACTAAAATATACATTATATTTATGAAATATTTTTTTTAAATATTTTACAATGGGTGTAATGGATAAATTATGGTTGATTTGACCTTCCTTTGGTCTACCAATATGTGACATTAAAATAACTTTAGCATTTTTTTTTAATGCAAAATTAATTGTTGGAATACTTGCTTGGATACGATCATCTGATAATATTTGGTTATTTTTGATAGGAACATTAAAATCAACTCTGATTAATACTTTTTTTTTATTTAAATCTAAATCTGTCATATGAATAATATTTTTATTATGTATGCTATGCATAGAATACTCATTTTTTATAAATTATTAGAAATATTTTATGTGATAAAAATTTTTATTTTTTATATATTAAGTTTTCATTTTTTATATAGTATATTTAATTAATATATTTTTAAAAAATCATGTTTTATATAAACTATAATATTTGCAATGTATTATTGATTGTGATCTTTTAAATTTATAGTTTACACCATGTTGTAATTCCATCTAGAAACATTTGTGTTGATAACATAATTAATATTAATCCCATTAATCTTTCTAATGCATTTACCCCTTTTGGACCTAAACATTTTAAAAATATATCTGATAATGCGAGAATGATTACAGTTGTACTCCAGGCAATAAATAGCGATAATGATAGCGATAATAACTGGTTTGAATATTGATGAGATAATAACATTAATGTTGCTAATAATGATGGTCCAGCTACTAAAGGTATAGCTAAAGGTACTAAAAATGGTTCTGTTAAATCGTTTTTTTTATCATTTGTTTGATCATCTGGAAAAATCATTTTTATTGCTATTAAAAATAAAATAATTCCTCCTGCAATTGATACTGTTTCTGCTTTTAAATCAAGTATTGATAAAGTTTTTTCTCCGGCTAATAAAAAGAAAAACATGATCGATAAAGCAATAACCATTTCTCTCAATAGTACAAAAATACGTCTTTTTGGTGTCAAATTTTTTAAAATTGACATAACAATTGGTAGATTGCCCAATGGGTCCATAATTAATATTAAAAGTATAGTAGTTGAAATCATTTCATTCATTATATTTCCTTTTTTATATTTATGAAAAGTTAAGTATATTATTTATAATTTTTATCTTCAAATAAATTTCTACTGTATTATATGATTATTTATTATGGTGTTAAGTAAATGATATTATTGAAATAATATTTTTTATATTATAGAAAATAATTTTCTGAAATTATTTGTTTATGTATAATATAAATATATTATTTATTATTTAAATAATAAAAAAAATAAATATATGATGTTTTGATATAATACGATTAATTTCATTGTTGCGAGTATAATATTATGAAAATGAATGTTGGTTTTATCGGATGGAGAGGTATGGTTGGTTCTGTATTGATGCAAAGAATGCTTGATGAAGGTGATTTTAAAAAAATGCATCCTATTTTTTTTTCAACATCAGAAATAGGTACAAGTGGTCCAAATATTCAAGGTGAAAACATTTTACAAGATGCATATAATATCGATTGTTTAAAAAATATGAATATCATTTTATCATGTCAAGGTGGAGAGTATACTAATCATGTATATAATAAATTACGTCAGTCTGGTTGGAATGGATATTGGATAGATGCAGCTTCTGTTTTAAGAATGCATGAGAATGCGTTAATTGTGTTAGATCCGATTAATTTACAAGATATATATTTTGCTATTCAGTCTGGTATTAAAACTTTTGTTGGTGGTAATTGTACTGTTAGTTTAATGTTAATGGCTTTAGGTGGATTATTTTTTAATAATTTAATTGATTGGATATTATTTTCTACATATCAAGCTGCATCTGGAGCAGGTTCTAAACATATTTTAGAATTAATAAAACAAATGGGTTATTTATATAATATAGTTAAAAATGATTGTAATAATATAGAAAAATCTATTATAGATATTGAGAAGAAAATGTCACAATCTATTTACGATAAATGTTTTCCTAAAAAAGAATTTCGTGCGCCTTTAGCAGGTAATGTATTACCGTGGATTGATTATGGTATGAAAAATTATCAAACAAAAGAAGAATGGAAAGTGCAAGCAGAAGCTAATAAAATATTACAAAAAAATCAAATGATTCCAATTGATGGTACTTGTGTAAGAATTGGTGCGTTTCGGTGTCATAGTCAGTCATTTACTATAAAATTAAAAAAAGATTTATCGTATAATAATATTATTAATATTATCCAAGAACAAAATAGTTGGGTAAAAATTATTCCCAATGATTTTGAATCAACTATTAATTTATTAACTCCGTATGCTGTAACAGGAACATTGAATATTGCTGTTGGTAGAATTAGAAAATTAAATATAGATTCAAATTTATTATCTATTTTTACCGTTGGTGATCAATTATTATGGGGCGCAGCAGAACCATTACGTAGAACATTAATGATTATTTTAAATACTTAAATATAATAAAAAATATTATTTTTTATTTTTTTTAATTAAAAATTTGTATGGTTGATAAGTAATTTCTTTGGTGATTAATTGATATTTCATAAATTTACAAAATAGTGGTATTTCCCATTTTGTAGAAATATCGCATGTAAGAATTAATATAATATTTTTATTATTTAAATTTCTTATGTTTTTTTTTAACATAAAAATTGTATCAGGACATTTAAATTGTGTAAGATTTAATATTGTAAGAGCCATAAATATTTTTATATGATATTTTGTATGAATTATTAAAATATAATAATTAATATTTTAAGTTTTTCCCATAATAATTGATGATGAAAGGTTTTATAATATATATCTATTTTTTGTAAAAAATTTATGATTTTATATATTTTTTTATAGTTAATATGTTTGATGTGTATTTTATATTTTAATTTTTTTTCAAAAAATATAATTTTTTTTTGATGTTTATGGAAATAATTTTGATCAATGTAATTTAATTTCATATGAATTAAATATATTAAATTAATTTTTATAGCTTGTAATAAATATAGTATTTTATATTTATTTTTTTTAAAATAATTTAATATTTTTATTGCTTGTAGTTTATGATTTGAAAATAATTCATATATCCAGTGATTTATATTAAATTGTATATGATTCACTGAAATATTTTTTATATATTTTTTTGTTAGATTTTTATTTGTATTAATTATTTTTAATACTTGTAACATTTTAAATAACATTAGTAAATTTTTTTCGTAAAAATTTGATAATAAATCAATAATATCTTCTGTTAAATTAATTTTCATATTTAATATTATTTTTTGAATCCATAATTTTGTTTTTTTAATATTAAGATATCGACAGTTGATAATTATTTGATTTGATCCAATAATATTTTTAAAAAAAATTATATCGTGTTTATAGGAAAAATTTATATAATGTAATATAAATATTATTTCTTTATTTTTTTGTTGAATGATATTTTTTATATGAAAAATCGTTTCATGATTACATTTATTTTTATCAATAGTAATAATTAGTACTTTTTTTTTAAAAAATAATTCTGTTTGTTGATATTCATGATATACCATATTCCAATCAACATGTAATTTGATATGTATTTTAATTATATGATATGTTTCTTTTTTGTATTGTGTGAGTATTATTTTTTGAATTTCATTGGATAAAAAAAAGTCTTCTTCTATTATGAAATAGCAATTTTGTTTTTTAATTGATATTTTTTTAATCATATCATATTCAATGTAATTAGCCATAATATTTTATATTACCAGGTTAATTAGTTTATTGGATATGAAAATAGTTTTTTTAATGAGTTGATTTTTTATAATTTTTGAAATTTTTGAATCTTTTTTTATGATTTTAAGTATTGTATATTGTGTTGTATCATATGGTATTGTTAAAATATCTTTTTTTTTTCCATTAATTTGAATAATGAATTTAACATTATTATTAATAATAAGATTTTTATTATATTTTGGCCATGATTCATTATCAATATTAGTATTATTATTTAATATTTTCCATAAAGTAAAAGTAATATGTGGTGTGAATGGATGTAACATCTTAATAATAGTATTTAATATATTTTTCATTTCTTTTTTTTTGATATCTGTTTTATTAAAAACAGTATTTATGTAGTTGGTAAATTTCATAATTTCAGATATTGCTGTATTAAATGATTGCCGGTGGTGAATATCTTCTGAAACTTTTAAAATGGTTTTATGTACAATTGATAAAATTTCTGCGATGATGCATGTTTTTTTGATCTGTTTCTGATAAATATTATTGATGTATTTGTATACCATATTCCAAATTTTTTGCAGAAAACGATACATACCTTTTACACCTGATTCATTCCATTCTATATCTGATTGTACTGGCGCAGCAAACATAATAAATAATCTAATAGTGTCAGATCCGTATTTTTTAATCATCTCTTCGGGGTCAATACCATTATTTTTGGATTTAGACATCTTCATCATTCCCGCATATTGAATTTCTTTCTTATCTTTTGTAATAATTTTTTTGATTTTTCCTAGTTTGTTTTTTTTTATTATTATATTTTTCGGGTGAATCCATTCTTTTTGTCCTTTAGGATTGATATAGTAAAAAGTATCAGATAATACCATTCCTTGACATAATAATTTTTTAGCAGGTTCTGGAGAATTCACCATTTTTAATTGATATAATACTTTATGAAAAAAACGAAAGTATATTAAATGCATTGTAGCGTGTTCAATACCTCCGATATATTGGTCGACTGGTAACCAGTAATTTGCTGCTTTTTTATTAATCATACCTGGATAATTTGGATCAGTATATCGTATGTGATACCAGGACGATTCAATAAAAGTGTCGAATGTATCTGTTTCTTTTTTTGCAAAGGTATCATTAATATTAGTTTTTGACCATTCTTTATATATTATATTAATATTTTGCAGGTCATTTATTGTTTTAATTGGAGGTAATAATACTGGTAATTTATTATCTGGTATTAGAGTAATTTTTTTATTATTATATGCTACTGGAATTGGTGTGCCCCAATATCTTTGACGTGATATACTCCAATCTTGTAATCGATATATATATATATTTTCAATGATAATAGTTTGTTTTAATATATTAAATATTTTTTTTGTAGCGATTGGGCTACTTAATCCATTAAATTCGTATGAATTGTATAGATTACCTAGCTCTTCTATAGGATTACTTGTGTTAATTGATTTTTTTGTTTTGCGTGTAAATATGACATATTTTTTTTTTATGTTGTATTTTTTTGCAAACTCCCAATCATAACGATTATGTGCTGGACAACATATTTTACTATTTATATTATATTCTATATTTACATAATTAGTAATCCATATTGGGATTTTTTTTTTTGTTATGGGATGTACAGCATATCTTGATGTTTGTTTTCCTATATATTTTATTTTATCTTTATTATTATGTAAGGTGTAATTGTTTTGAATAATTTTTTTTCTTTCGTAAGATGTTAGTTCTTTTTTTATTAATTTATGTAGCGGAGATATTGCAATATATGTTACTCCAAAGAATAAATCTAGTCTTGTAGTATATGTTGTTATTTTTTTTTTGGAATTATATAAATTCAATATAATTTTAAATCCTGAATATTGACCAATCCAATTTTTTTGCATTTTTATGATTTTTTTTGGCCATTTTTTTAGTAATTTTAAATCTTGTAATAAAGTTTCAGCATATTCGGTAATTTTAATAAACCATTGTGGTATTACTTTTTGAGTAATTTTTGTTTGACATCTCCAGCATGTTCCATTAATAACCTGTTCATTTGCTAATACTGTTTTATCTCTTTTACACCAGTTAATAAGAGCAGTTTTTTTATATACTAAATTTAACGAATATAATTTTTTGAAAAACCATTGTTCCCAATGATAATATTTTGAATCACATGTATTAATTTCGCGTGTCCAATCATAACTAAAACCTAATTTTTTTAATTGGTTTTTCATATATTTAATATTATTAAAAGTCCATTGCGATGGTATAGTATTATTTCTTATTGCTGCTTCTTCTGCAGGTAACCCAAAAGCATCCCATCCCATGGGATGTAATACATTTTTTCCAAGCATTCTTTGGTATCGTGCAATTACATCACTTATTGTATAATTGCGCACATGTCCCATATGTAATTTCCCGGAAGGGTAAGGTAACATAGATAAACAATAATATTTTTTCTGATTAATTTTTTCGGTAACTTGAAAAGTTTTATTTTGATCCCAGTGTTTTTGTACTATTGGTTCTAATATTTTTGGTTGATATATTTTTTTCATATAAAGTAAATATTTATAATAAATGATTTTATGATAATAGTATAATTTGATTATTATAGGTTTTTTTAATATAATTTCTTTATTTTTAATATAACATCTTATTTTATATTTTTGATTTAGGTAAATTATCAGAAAGAATTATTTAATATAATGAGATTATTTTATTTATATTTTTTTTAAATTATATTATTTTAATAAATTATTTGTATGATTTATATTTCATAATTTGATATGTTTAAAATTTTTATATACACTATAATTTTTTAATTTTTATATGGGTTGTTATAACCTAATTGTTTCATTATATTAATTTCTATTTTTTGCATAATATTATTTTGTTTTTTATTTTTATGATGATATCCTATCAAATGTAGTGTTCCATGAATAATAATGTGCGCCCAGTGTGCTTCTATAGATTTTTTCTGGAGATATGCCTCGTCTGTGATAATTTGTTCACAGATGACTAATTCGCCTAATAAAAAATGATTTTTATATTTTTTTTGATATAAGAAAGATAATATATTAGTTGGTTGATATTTTTTTCGATACATAAAATTTATTTCTTGAATTTTTTGAATATCTACAATACAAATGGTAATTTCGAATTTTTTATTTAATATTTTTTTTATCCATTTTTGAATTTTTTTTTTTTTTGGGATAAAAACATTCGTATAAATTTTATTTTTTATATTCAGCGTAATATTTTTCATATATTAAAATTACATTATTTGTTGTATACCTTCAAAAAAATTATTTTTTTTTTTAATAATTTTCACTGTGATAATTTTACCTAATACATCATTTTGACTATTGAATATGACTTTTCTATTATTTTCTGTGGTTCCAAGAAATTGATTTTTTGTGTTTGGAAGAGATTTTTCTACTAAAATTTTTTGTTGACTGTGTATTATTTTTTTATTCCAATATGATATTTGTTCTTTAATTTTTTTTTGTAGTGTTTGTAATCTGTTTTTTTTTTCTGATATATTAACATTATCTTTTAATTTTGCTGCTGGAGTACCTGGTCTAGGGGAATATATAAAGCTAAAACTCATATCAAAATTAATTTCAGAAATAATTTTCATGGTTTCTGAAAAATCATTTTCTGTTTCCCCTGGAAAACCTACAATAAAATCAGAACTAATTTGTATATTTGGCCTTACTGTTTTCAGTTTATTAATAATAGTTTTATATTCTTCAACAGAATATGGGCGCTTCATTAATTTTAAAATTCTATTTGATCCACTTTGTATTGGTAAATGCAAGAAACTAACTAACTTTGGAGTTTCTGCATATATTTTTATAATATCATCAGTAAAATCCATAGGATTACTAGTAATAAATCTAATTCTTTCTATCATAGGAATAGAAGAAATTTTTTTTAGTAGTTCTGAAAATGTATGTTTTGTATTATTATTTCCGGTACTTTTATAAGAATTAACGTTTTGTCCTAGTAGTTGGATTTCTTTAATTCCATGTTTTGCTAAATATAAAATGTTATTTATAATATCATAAAATGGTCTACTTATTTCTTTTCCTCTTGTATACGGTACTATACAAAATGAACAATATTTATTACATCCTTCCATGATAGATATTGAAGCAGAATAAGAATTAAATTTAGGTGGTACAATTTTTTTAAATTTTTCTAGTTTTGGAAAACTAATATCAATAATAAATTTTTTATTTTTTATTTTTTCTACAATCATCTCTGGTAAACGATGTAATGTTTGTGTACCAAAAATAATATCTACAAATTTTGCTCGTTTTAGTATTTTAGATCCTTCTTGATTAGCAACACATCCTCCTACAGCAATAATTATGTTTTTATTTTTTTTTTTTAATTTTTTCCATCTTCCTAATTGGTGAAATAATTTTTCTTGTGCTTTTTCTCTGATAGAACAGGTGTTTAAAATTAAGATTTCTGCTTCAATAAAATTTTTTGTTTCAATATATGATGTATGTTTTTTTATTGTACTAGAAATTGTTAATGAATCATATTCATTCATTTGACAACCCCATGTTTTTATATAAAATTTTTTATTTTCTATATTCATTTTTCGTATTTTATAGTAATATAATTATTTAGGTGATTTTATATAAATTATTAATTTATAAATTAATTTTTAATTTACTATTCTTCATAGTATATTTTTATTTTATTTCAAGTTCCAATTTTAATAATTCTTCTATTGTTTGTCGTCTCCGGATGATTTTAGGTATGTTATTTTTAATTAATATTTCTGGTATTAATGGTCTACTATTATAATTTGATGACATAGAAGAACCGTAAGCACCTGTATTATGAAAAATAAGATAATCACCAATTTTAATCTCTGGTAGTCGTATTTCTAATAATTTTCCATTTTCGTCTTGTGTGAATACATCTCCTGATTCACATAATGGACCTCCTATGATTGTTTTTATATATTTATTAGTATGGAGCGATCTATTATCAATCGGTATAATAGATATGTCATGATAACTACCGTATAAAACTGGTCGCATAAAATCATTAAATCCTGCATCTATTAAAGTAAATATTTTTTGTCCAACTTTTTTTATTTCATGGATTTTAGTTATTAAAATACCAGATTCTCCTACTAGAAAACGACCAGGTTCAATTTCTAATTGAATTTTATGTTTAAAATGCTTAGAAATAATATTTCTAGCATTATTCCATAATGTAAAGTAGTTTTCAGTGTTAATTGGTATATCTGTTGTTTTATACGGAATAGATAATCCTCCTCCTGCAGAAATATATTGAATATCTTGATTTAAGTACAGTGCTTGATTTACCATAGCATCGCACACTTTTTTTAAGTGTATATAATCTACACCTGATCCTATATGCATATGTAAACCTATTAAATTGAGTTTATATTTTTTAATGATAGGTATAGCTAACTCAGGATTCCATATACCGTGTTTACTATTTTCACCTCCTGTATTTGTTTTTTGGTTATGTCCATGCCCAAATTTAGGATTAATACGTATCCATATTCGATGTCCTGGAGAATATTTACCTAACTGTTCAAGCATGTTTAATGATCCCGCATTAACTGTAATTTTATTAGTTATGATTTTTTGTAATGTTTCTTTATTCATAATATCAGACGTAAAAACAATTTCATCATTTTCTGGTTTAAATCCTGCTACAAGTGCACGTGTTAATTCTCCTATTGAGACAGCATCAATTTTAATATTTAATTTTCTCATTCGTTTTAATATGTGAATATTTGAGCATGATTTTTGTGCAAATCTAATAATATCGAATTTTTTTAATTGATGAATTTTTTTTTTTATTATATCATCTTGATATATCCAGATTGGTCCACTATATTCTTTCAATATTTTTAGTATAGTATTTTTATTAAATAATTTTGTTTTTTCAAAAAAATTTTTCATATTTACACCATTGATATTATTTTATTGGACGTAATGTTGGAAATAATATTACATCCCGAATGTTGTTTTGATTAGTTAAAAGCATTATTAAACGATCAATGCCAATACCCAATCCTGCGGTAGGTGGCATGCCATATTCTAAAGCTTCAACATATTCTGCATCGTATAAAGATATATTATTTTTTATTTTCTTTTGTTCGTTGTATTGTTTTAAGAAACGTTTTTTTTGATCATTCGGGTTATTTAATTCAGAAAATCCGTTACCTATTTCTATTCCTCCCATAAAAAATTCAAATCGTTCAGAGATTTTTTTGTTTTTATCATTTCGACGTGCTAATGGTGAAATTTCAGTAGGATATTCTGTAATAAATGTTGGTTGAATTAATTTATTTTCTGTAGTATTTTCAAAAATTTTCATTATTATTTTATTAATATTCCAATTTTCTTGGATAGGTATATTATATAATTGAGCAATTTTTTTTATTTTTTGAATATTTTTAAGATCATCTATATAAATACTTGGATTATAGCATACTATTGCTTCTTGTATAGTCAATTTTTGAAATGGTGTATTAATATTTAATATGTGTTCTTGGTATTGAATAATGTTTTTTCCAGTAAGTTGGTGTACTATGTGTTGTAAAAATATAATAATAAATTGCATTAAGTCATTATGGTCAGCGTAAGCAATATACATTTCCATCATAGTAAATTCTGGATTATGTTTATATGAAATACCTTCGTTACGAAAATTTCTATTAATTTCATATATTTTTGTAAATCCTCCAATAATTAATTTTTTTAAATATAATTCTGGTGAAATACGCAAATACATTTGAATATCTAATGTGTTATGATTTGTGATAAATGGTCGAGCAGTAGCACCTCCTGGTACGTTTTGCATCATTGGTGTTTCAACTTCTATAAATTTTTTTAAGTGCATAAAGTTACGAATTATTTTTAAAATTTTTGATCTTTTGATAAAATTTTCCATACTATTTTTATTAGACAATAAATCTAAATATCTTTTGCGATAACGAATTTCTTGATCTGTTAAACCATGAAATTTTTCTGGTAATGGTCTTAATGATTTTACTAAGAGTATAGTTTGTTCACAATATACGGATAATTGCCCAGTTTTTGTTTTAAAAATTTTACCTATTATTGCTATAATATCTCCAATATCCCATGTTTTAAATTGGTGTTGATAGAAATCCGAGGATATTTTTTGTTCTGTAACATAAATTTGAATTTCTGAATTCATTTCTTTAATAATAATAAATGCAGCTTTTCCCATAATTCGTTTTTTTATAATCCGGCCTGCGATTTTGATATTAATATGTATTTTGAATAATTCTTTTCGTGTATAATTCAAATATTTTTTATTTATTTGTTTTAAAGTAGTATTTGGTTTAAATTGGTTAGGAAAATTAAATCCTGTTGTCAAAAGATTAATTAATTTTTTTTTTCTAATTTGATATTCACTATGTAAGTTCATTTTTTTGTTTATATCTTTTTTTATTATCATAATATTATTTCTACAATCCTATATTTAAACTTTTTTTAATAAAAATATCAAGATTTCCATTAAGTACTGATTGAATATCTCGAGTTTCAATACCTGTTCTATTATCTTTAATCCGCGAATGATCTAAAATATATGATCGAATTTGATTGCCCCATCCAATAGGGGATTTACTATCTTCGATAATTTTTTTTTCATTTTGTTTTTTTTTTATTTCAAGATTATGTAATTTACATTTCATTTGTTTTAACGCGTGTTCTTTGTTTTTATGTTGTGACCGTTCATTCTGACATTGCGTAACTGTAGATGTTGGTAAATGTGTAATACGAACGGCTGATTCTGTTCTATTAACATGTTGTCCTCCTGCTCCTGAAGCACGATATACATCAATTCTAAGATCAGTGGGATTAATTTTAATTGTACTGGTATTGTCTACTTCAGGGTATATAAATATAGAACTGAATGAAGTATGGCGTCGGTGGCCTGAGTCAAAAGGACTTTTTCGTACTAATCTATGAATTCCTGTTTCAGTTCTTAACCATCCAAATGCATATTTTCCAATTACATGTATAGTAGCTGATTTAATACCTGCAATTTCTCCAAAGGATTCTTGAATAATTTTTATCTTGAATTTTTTTTTGTGTAACCATTTCAAATACATACGTAATAACATTTTTGACCAGTCCTGCGCATCTATTCCACCTGATCCGGATTGTATGTCAATATAACAATTACAGTTATCATATTTTTTTCGAAAAATATTATTATATTTTATATTTATAATTTTTTTTTGGATTTTGTATAACTCTTTTTGTAATTCATTTAAAAGACTATTATCATTTGTTTCAACAGATAATTTTAATAATTCTTGTATATTTAATATATTTTCTTTAACTTTTATAATTTGACTTGTGCAAGATGTTTCCGATTTTGTATTATTTTTTTTTTTATTATTTTTTATTATATATAATACTTTTTCATATTGACAATATATCATATTTTTTAAATTTTTTATTTTTTGATCTATTTGATTAATTTTTTTATAACATAATTTTTTCATTATAAATTGTTTTTGAACCTTATTTTTGTTATAATTTGATTTATTTTGATTATATGTATTATATTTAAATTATAAAAATTTAACATGATATTTGTTATATTTACCAAAATATGAAATAAATTTATTTGTTATAATAAAATATATTATTGATATTGTAATTTTAAAGTGAACGTATATGAAATTTTTATATATGAATAAGTTTGTACAAAATAATTTTGTTGTTGAAGATTTAAATGAGTGGTCTATTATTAAAGTATCAGATATAGAACATAAACAGTATTTACAAAATCATGTAACTATTGATTTATTCAATTTACAATATGAAAAGCATATTTTATGTGCGAATTGTAATGCAAATGGTAAAGTAAATGGCGTATTAAGATTATTTCATAATCAAGATAATTGTTTTTATATACAACGCAGTAGTATTTGTGATATTCAATTATTTGCATTAAAGAAATATACTATATTTTCAAAAATAAAAATTAAAAAATTAGATAATTATTTTTTATTGGGAATTATAGGAAAGCATGCTAAAGAATTTTTATTATCATATTTTAATAATATACCTAATTGTATAACATCAGTTGTATTTCATAACAATGCTTGTATATTATGGTTGGGATCTCCCATTGAACGTTTTTTATTGATGATCGACAAGAAACAGTTTTTATATTTAAAAAAAATATTACTACATAATAGAATATTAATGGTAAAAAATTATTGGTTATATTTAGATATCATTGATGGTGTACCAATACTTGAAAAACCTGCATTTCAGAAATTTTTTCCAAAGGAAATAAATTTAGATTTTTTAGATGGTATTAATTTGCAGAAAGGTTGTTATTGTGGTCAAGAAATAATTTCTAAAATGTATTTTAAAAACATAAATAATAAAAAATTATATTGTTTAGTTGGTACAACAAATATTTCTATGCATTATTTTTCTGTATTAGAGATATATGATGGATATATTTGGAGAAAAATTGGTAATGTATTATTTGCAATGTGTATTCAAGATGATATATTTTTAATACAATGTATTCTACATTGTAAATATGTTCAAAATAATAAATTCCGTCTTGCAGTGGATCAATCCAGCTCTTTCTCTATTTTTCGTTCTTATATAATATAAAAAAAATATATTTATAAGTTATTTTTATATCGAAAATTATTATTTGATTATTTTTTATTTAATTTACGTTGTTCAACTTTTCTATCATTTTCTTCAAGAAATTTTTTTCGGATACGTATAGATTTTGGTGTTACTTCAATTAATTCATCGTCATTGATAAATCCTAATGCTTTTTCTAGAGTCATTTTTATAACTGGAATTAAAGTAATTGCATCATCAGTACCCGATGCTCTCATATTTGTTAGTTTTTTTCCGGTGAGGCAGTTTACAGTTAAATCATTTGTACGATTATGAATACCAATAATTTGTCCTTTATAGACTTTATTAGCATGTTCTATAAATAATTTTCCCCGATCTTGTAGATTATATAATGCAAATCCTGATGCTAAACCTGTTGCATTAGAAATTAAAACACCATTTTTTCTTTGATTGAATTGATCTTTTTGTGCTATATCATAATGTAAAAACGAAGAATAGATAATTCCAGTGCCTGATGTAATATTCATAAACGTATTACGAAATCCAATTAATGAACGACTTGAAGTAATATATTCCAGTTGAATTCTACCAGAGATATTTGAATATATATTTATCATTTTAGCTTTTTTTTGTCCCATATATTCCATTACGATACCTTGGTGACGTTCTTCAATTTCTATAATAACGCTTTCAAAAGGTTCTGTTTGGACATTATTTTTATTTTTTAAAATTACTTTAGGTCGTGATACTTCTAATTCAAATCCTTCTCTACGCATATTTTCTATAAGTATAGATAAATGTAATTCTCCTCTTCCTGATACAGAAAATGTATTGGAATTCTTAGTATGTTTGATGCATAATGCAATATCATGTATTCTTTCTTTTTTTAATCTATTATAAATGTTATTTGCAGTAACATATTTTCCTTCTTTCCCACAAAATGGGGATGTATTTACAGCAAGTAATATGTTAACTGTTGGAGGTTCAATTTTTATTGGGGGTAATGCTTGAATATTTTTAAGATCACAAATTGTATCAGAAATTTTTAATTCAGGTAGTCCTGTAATAGCAACAATTTCACCAGCTAATGCATTTTTTGTTTCAATTTTTTCTAAACCTAAATATTTTAAAATTTTTCCAATTCGTCCATATTTTATATTTTTCATATGATCAATAATTGATACTTTTTGATTAACATGAATAGATCCTTGTTGTATTTTCCCAATTCCTATATTACCTAAATAATTGTCATAACTTAATTGTGAAATTTGTATCTTTAGGTTATTATTTGGATTGACTTTCGGTGGTGGTGTATATTTAATAATTGCTTGCAATAATGCTGACATATCGTTTTTTATGTGATCTAAATCACTACCCGATTTTCCAGATATAGCTGAAGTGTAAATTACAGGAAAATCTAGTTGTTTATCTGTAGCATTCAAATTAATAAATAAATCAAAAATTTTTTCTATAACCCATTCGGGACGAGCATTGTTTCTATCAATTTTATTAATAACAACAATTGGATTAAGATTATATTCAAAAGCCTTTTTTGTAACAAATCGTGTTTGAGGCATAGGTCCATCTACAGCGTCAACAATTAATAATACAGAATCTACCATAGATAGTATGCGTTCAACTTCTCCTCCAAAATCTGCATGTCCTGGAGTATCGATAATATTAATTTTGTAGTTATTCCATTGAATAGCAGTATTTTTAGAAAATATTGTTATCCCTCGTTCTTTTTCTAAGATATTTGAATCCATAATTCTATTACATTTTTCTTTATACTGATTTAAAGAACCTGATTGTTCTAATATTTGATCTAGTAGAGTTGTTTTTCCATGATCAATATGTGCAATGATAGCGATATTTCTAATTTGTATAGTCGTCATTGGATTCCCTGTATTAAATTCATAGATTATAATAAATGACATCAAAGATACTATTTATAATAGTATGTTTATTTTTAATATATTTATTATATATATTTTATATGATTATAAGAGATTTTATTTATGATTATTAATTTTCATATGACGCATTTTTTAACTAGTTCAATATATGCAAAGTGTATGGATGTTAAAGATTGTGGTATTGAAATTGCATTAATTGGTTATTCTAATTCTGGAAAATCTACTTTGATAAATTGTTTAACACGTAATAAAAAATTATCCCGATTTAGTAAATATCCCGGTAGGACGAGTTTAATTAACTTTTTTTCAGTGAATGAGAATTTGCGTATCGTAGATTTACCTGGTTATGGATATTCCAAGGTACATAAAAATAAACAAAAAAATTATTCGTTAGTATTTAATTATATTAAATACCGTAGTTGTTTAAAAGGTATATTTTTATTAATTGATATTAGAAGATTATTACGTGATACAGATATTAAATTTTTAAGATATTGTAAACAATGTATAAATATTGTTATTTTATTAACGAAGTGTGATAAAATGAATGTTTCATGTCAAAATAGACAAATAAAACTATTAAAAAAACAATTATTTTATTTTTCTAAAAATATAAAAATTATTTTATTTTCTTCTGTGAAATGTATTGGTTTAATAAATGTATTAAAAATTATTGATTTTTGGTTTTATAAGTACGTAATTTTTTAAAAATATATTATTTTGATAATTCTTATTTGTAATATTTTTCTGTATTTTTAAGAATAATATTTTTAAGTTTATATATTATGTGAATATATTGAATATTATATGATTTGCAAGGACAAAATATTGATAATAAATTTATCGTTTTATATTTTTGTTTTAAGATGATATTAGATTTAATTTTTGATAGTTGATATGATAAGAAAGCCATTTTTTTTCCTTTTATTAACTTTTTGATAATATTTTTTTGACCTTTTATGTTATAATTTACAATATTTGAAATATTTTTGTAAATTTTATTTATACCACCGATTTTATTTATTAATATTATAGCTGTTTTTTTTCCAATACCTTTTACTCCTGGAATATTATCTGATTGATCACCTGTTAATGCTAAAAAATCAATTATTAAATCTGGTGTAACACCATATTTTTTTTTGATTTTTTGAATATTAAAAATTTTATTATTTAAATGATTTAAAATATAAATATTTTTATTTACTAGTTGTGCTAAATCTTTATCACATGTTGCAATTAGTACAAATTCTTTATTTTTTTCTGCATCTTTTGATAAAGTTCCAATAACATCATCTGCTTCAAATGTAGGTATACTGATAATTGGTATGCCTATATTAATTAAAATTTTTTTAAATTTTGAAGAAATTAATTTTAATAAATTAGGCATACTAGTTCTATTTGCTTTATATTCATTGAATATTTTTTTTCTAAAATTTTTACTTTTACTATCAAAAACTACAATTAAGTTATTTGGTTTATATGTTAAAAATATGTTTTTTAAAATATATAACATACTATATATAACTTTTGTGCAAAGTATATTTTCTTTTATTTTTTTATATTTTGCATAATATATTCTATAAAGATAAGAATTTCCGTCGATTAAGATAACAATTTTTTTTTTATACATGTTATGTGATTTTATATATCATGAATAATTATAATATTGTCTTAATTCTTTTATTCCATAAAATGGTGCAATTTTATTACCTAGTTTTTCTTCAATTCTAATTAATTGATTATATTTTGTTAGACGTTCAGATCGACTCATAGATCCTGTTTTAATTTGTCCTGCTTTTGTTCCTACAGCTAAATCAGCAATAGAATTATCTTCAGTTTCACCTGATCTATGTGATATTATTGTATTATATCCATATTTTTTTGCTATTTTTATTGCTTGTAGTGTTTCTGTTAATGTACCAATTTGATTTAATTTAATTAAAATAGCATTTGCTATTTTTTTTTGAATTCCTTTTTTTAATTTATTAGGGTTAGTTACAAATAAATCATCTCCTACGATTTGTATTTTTTTTCCTAATAAATTTGTTTGGTATGCAAATCCATTCCAATCTAATTCACTTTGACCATCTTCAATAGATGCAATTGGATATTTTAATGTTAATTCTTGTAAGAAATGACTAAATTGTTTAGATGTAAATTTTTTGTTTTCACCTTTTAAGTGATATAATTGAGTATGTACATCATATAATTCAGATGCGGCACAATCTATTGCTAATGTGATATCTTTTCCAAGTGTATAGTTTGATTTTTCTATTGCTGATTTAATGAGCATCAGTGCAGATTCATTATTTTTCAAGTTGGGTGCATAACCTCCTTCATCTCCAACTGCTACGTTCATATTATTTCTTTTAATAATCTGCCCTAGATTATGAAATATTTCACATCCCATTCTAATTGCTTCTTTGATCGAAGTGGCTGTTATAGGTTGTATCATAAATTCTTGTATATCTATATTATTATTAGCATGACTACCACCATTGAGGATATTTATCATAGGTAATGGCATAGAAAAATTTCCTGGTGTGTTATTTAATTGTGCAATATATTCATAAAAGGGTATACCTTGGGATTGTGCAACAGCTTTTGCTGTAGCCATAGAAACTGATAAAATAGTATTAGCTCCTAATCGTTTTTTATTTTTAGTACCATCCAATTTGATCATTATTTGATCAATATTATCTTGATGAGATGCCTTTTCCCCTTTTAAAGTATTGTGAATGATTGTATTTATTATGTTTACAGCTTTTGATACACCTCTTCCTAAAAATCTACCTTTATCATTATCTCTAAGTTCTAATGCTTCTTCAGAACCTGTTGAAGCACCTGAAGGACATGAAAATATACCAACAGAATTATCTTTTAAATGTACTTCTGCTTCTATAGTTGGATTACCTCTAGAATCTATAATTTCTCTAGAAAATATTTTTTGTATTGTAGACATATTCATTCCGTATAATTATTAGTGATAACTTTGTAAAATAATTTTTTATTATAATAACTTTATAATAAATGTAAAATAATATTACTTTTATTAAATTTTATTTTTCCAGTTTTGTTTTAGAGAAATAATTTGATTAAATATAATATTTTTTTTTGTTGATAATATATTATCAATGATAAAATACCCTTGTCTTTCAAATTGGTATGTATTTTTTTTGGAATTGTATACAATATATTTATTAATAAAACCATATTTCTTAATTAAAGATTTATTATTAATATAAGATAATAAATTTTTTTTAGAACTTGGATTTTTTGTTGTAAAAAGGTGATTGTAGATTCTAAATTCAGATCTTTGAGCATGTTTTTTTGATAGCCAGTGAATAATTTTATATTTTTGATTTTTATTCTTAATATGTATAGTACAAAATATTTTATTAATACTATTATCCTTATTTTTTTTAATGGAGTGTGCTGTAATGATATAAGAATATTTTAATTTTACTGTTTGACCTAGAGTTAATTTTTGATATCTTTTTTTGATATTTTCTTGAAAATCTTCTTTTTCGATATATAGTTCTTTAGAAAAGATAATATTTTTTTCACCCATATCATGATTGTTTGGATGATTGAATATTTTTATCTCTTGTTGATAGTTGATAGGAATATTGCATATTATAATTTCGATTGGTTCTATTATTGCCATAGTACGACATGCTGTAAGATTTAATTCTTTTCTAATACATGATTCTAAGGATGAAATTTCTACTAAGTTATTTTTTTTCGTAATTCCAAGGTTATTGCAAAAATTACGTATTGCAGATGCAGTGTAACCTCTTCTTTTTAAACCAGAAAGTGTAGGTAGTCTGGGATCATTCCACTGTTTAATAATTTTTTTTTGAATTAATGTATTTAATTTTCTTTTGGAAAGTACAAAATATTCTATATTTAATCTTGCGTATTCATATTGTTTTGGTTGATGATGAATAGTAATATTTTTCATGATCCAATTATATAATTGTTTATTATCTTGAAATTCTAGTGTACATAGTGAATGTGTAATACCTTCTATGGCATCAGAAATACAGTGAGCAAAATCATATGTAGGGTAAATACACCATTGATTTTTCGTTCGATGATGTTTAGAAAATTTTATTCTATACAATATTGGATCTCGCATAATAATACATGGAGATTGCATATCAATTTTAGCACGCAAACATACTTGTCCTTCTGGAAAATTTCCTAATTTCATATTTTGAAATAATAACATATTTTCTTCAATTGTTTGATTTCTATATGGGCTATTTATCCCAGGAGTATTTAATGTACCTCGGTATTTTCGGATATCATTTTTTTTTAATTTATCTACATATGCTAATTTTTTTTTAATAAGTTCTATAGCAAATTCATATATTTTTTGAAAATACATGGATGCATATTTAGTTTTTTTTGTCCAACGAAAACCTAACCATTTAATATCTTTTTGAATTACAGAAATATATTTTTGATGATTATTATCCGGATTAGTATCATCGAATCTTAAATTACATTGACCGTTATATTTTTCAGAAATTTCAAAATTTATGAATAATGACTTAGCATGTCCAATGTGTAAGTATCCATTTGGGTCTGGAGGAAATCTTGTACATATTTTTTTTTTTGTATTTCGTATAATAAAATTATCAATGATTTTATGTATAAAACTGGTTTTTTTATTTGATATTATCATTTTAACCTTAATGAGAAATTTTCATCGCGATGTAAATATTTTATTTGTTATATTTTTTTAAATTAATTATATCTTATTTTTCGTTATTTAACAATTTGTTGACAAAATCGTATTAAATAGTATAATTCAAAATAAGGCTACGTAGCTCAGTTGGTTAGAGCGCAGCACTCATAACGCTGAGGTCAGGGGTTCGATTCCCTTCGTAGCTATTATTATACGGGAGTGGCGAAATGGGTAGACGCACCAGATTTAGGATCTGGCGCCTTAAGGTATGCGAGTTCAAATCTCGCCTCCCGTATTTTAATTTTGGGGTATAGCCAAGTGGAAAGGCATCGGTTTTTGATACCGGCATCCCTGGTTCGAATCCAGGTACCCCAGTTTTTTATAACAACACTACAATTAAATTATTATCAGCGTTGTTTAATACAGTACTTTTTAGTATATTTATCTTTCTATTGAATATTATTTTTCTTTGAAAATGATTTTTTTTATGTATGAAACATGATCAGTTAAAAAAGCAAGTTTCTCTAGCTGTGCTAGATTATATTCCGTATAATGCGATTGTTGGATTTGGTTCTGGATCAACTGTAATACATTTTATTAAAGCAATAGTTGAAAAAAAAAAGAATTTTTTCGGTGCAGTATCTAGTTCATATCATACAACGATAATGTTAAAAAAATATGGAATTACTGTTTTAGAATTAAATACTATCACTAAACCAATAATCTATATAGATAGTGCAGATGAAGTAAATTTTTCTTTAGAAATGATTAAAGGCGGTGGCGGGGCATTAACTAAAGAAAAAATTATATCGGCAATGTCAGAAAAATTTATTTGTATTATAGATGAATCTAAATTAGTGCAAACACTTGGTGTATTTCCTTTACCTATCGAAGTCGTTCCAATTGCTTATTCTTATATTTCAAAAAAAATGACCGATTTTGGCGGTAAACCCAGATATCGTGAAGGTTTTGTAACTGATCAAGGAAATATAATCATTGATGTATATGGTTTAAATTTAAATTGTCCAATCAATGTAGAAAAAACATTTAATTCTATACCTGGAATCGTTACTGTTGGATTATTTTCCATACAAAAACCTAATTTATTATTAGTGGGAACTAAATCTGGTATTAAAATTTTTAAATAATATTAAAATTTTATATTATCAATAAATATTTATGAATTTTAAAAATAATTTGTATTTACCTAATATATTGTATTATATGAATAATAAATTAATTTGCATCCGAAAGGATTCGAACCTCCGACCTCTCAGTTCGTAGCTGAGTGCTCTATCCGACTGAGCTACGGATGCTTTTAAATATTTTATTCGGCGAGAGAGGGATTCGAACCCTCGATACAGAAAAACTATATATTCCCTTAGCAGGGGAACGCCTTAAGCCACTCGGCCATCTCACCTATAATTTACTTACTACTTTTCATAATACTTTTTTTTAAATATTTAGTCAAATGTATTTTTATTGTAATATATTTTGTATATTGATAAAGAAAACATTTTAATATAATTTTATTATATATTACATTTTTTTATTAAAATATTTATATATTAATTTGTTGCATATTAAAATAATTCTAATAATTTAAATTTATTAAAAATATTTTTAGATTTTATTTTTTGGTATATTTCTTCACGATGTATTGATATTTTTTTTGGTGCATTGATTCCAATTCTAACTTGGTTACCTTTGACTCCTAAGATAGTAATGGTAATATGATCTCCAATAATTAATGTTTCTCCAACTCTACGAGTTAAAATCAGCATTTTCTAATCCCTGAAAATTTTATGCTTTAATACCTATTAGAATGTGTGTTCATTACTACATATATTTATAATGTATAGATATATCTTATGCAATGATGAATATTTCACTTTTTAATTTTGTTTATGATCCAAGATTCAATATGTTTCATAATATTTTTTATGTTAGTTATATTTTGCATGATACACTGTGCCATTTCAGAATTTCCTCCTCCTACAGTATTTGTATATTTTTTTAATAGTGTAATAATTTTTGTAGCTTGAATTTTTTGCAGTAAATTTTCTGTGATATTAATCATCAATACATATTTTTCATAATTTTTATAAAATAAAATAATAATTCCAGAATCTATTTTTGATTTAATATGATTAATTAGTATTTTCAATGATTTGTTATCTAAAACATTGACTTTTTGTATGATGTAATTATTATTTTGGATTATCTTTAATTTTTCAATAATTTTTTTTATTTCGTTTTGAATTAATATCTTATTAAGATGATGGTATTTTTTTTTAAGTTGTTCATAATATTGTATTATTTTCTGTATTTTTGGAATTAATGTGCTGTTATCAGTTTTTAAAATGTATTGTATTTTTTGCATTTTTTTATTTTGTTCTTGTATTTTTTTTATTGCGTGTATTCCAGTTATCACTTCAATACGTTTGATTCCAGTAGAAATATTTTTATATAATCTGATACGTGCTATACCTATTGTTCCAGTTTGTTTAACATGTGTCCCTTTACAAATTTCTTTTGAAATATTCTTGATGGTTATAGTTCTAACAATTGGTGGATAAGTTTTATTATGCAAAAAAATGTAATTTTTTTTTGCTATGTCAAAATTTATATCTTTAACTTGAATTGGAATATTTTCTTGAATATATTGATTTAATAAAATTTCTATTTTTTCAATCATTGACGGTAGAATTTTGTATGGATATGTAAAATCAAATCTTAAATATTTTGAGTCAATAAATGATCCTTTTTGTTGAATGGGATATGTAAGTATTTTTTTGAGAGTTGCATGCAATAAATGCGTTGTAGTATGATTATTTTTGATATATAGCCTTTTTTTTATATCAATTTCAGCTGTGACAATATCATTAACATATATCTTACCAGAAGATAATTTACCGATATGTCCTATTGTATCAGAGAAATTTTGTGTATTTTTTACTTGGAAAATATTTTCATTATTATAGATGATACCTGTATCACCAATTTGACCACCTGATTCTCCAAAAAATGGAGTTTCATGTAATATAAATACTCCTTCCTCAAAAGGTAATATTTTTTTTTTTTCTTCGCCGTTAATAAAAATTTTTTTTACAGTTGTTGTTATTTTATATTTTTTGTAACCACAAAATTTTGATTTACAATTTGTATAAATAATATTTTTCAGAGTATATTTTTTATTTTCTTCTTTACGTTTTTGTTTTATTTCTTGAATAAAATTTTTTAATTGATGTTGATCAATTAAGATATGATGTTCTTTACATATATCTTGGGTTAAATCGATCGGAAATCCTAATGTATCATAAAGATAAAATATTATTTTAGGATCAAGATATTTTTCTTTTAAATTATTTATTTTTTTTTTTAAAAAATTTATTCCATTATTTAATGTTGTATTAAACTGGTTTTCTTCCTCTTGTAATATATGCATAATATATTTTTTTTGTATTTGTAAATCTTTTTTTTTTTCGTGTGCAGTTTGTATAACAATGTTTACTAATTTATGTAAAAAATTATTTTGAATACCTAATTTATTACTGTGTAGTAATGCTCTACGAATAATTCTACGCAGGATATATCCTCTACCTTCATTGGAAGGAGTAATTTTTTCATAAATAATAAATACTGCAGCTCTTACATGATCAGCCATGATATTTAAGGATGGATGATTAGTGAATTTTAAATTATTTTTTTCACAGATATAATTAATAATTTCTTTAAAAATATCGATTTTGTAGTTTGAAGAAACGTTTTGTAAAATAGATGCAATTCTTTCTAGTCCCATTCCAGTATCTATGGAAATATTTTCTAGAGGTATAATTTTGTTTTTTGTAATTTTATTAAATTGTATAAAAACAATATTCCAAATTTCTATACATTGTGTTTTATCATTTAAATCATAATTTCCATTATTTTTTTTTTTCTTAAAAAAAATTTCTGTACAGGGTCCACAAGGACCTGTATTTCCCATCTGCCAGAAATTATCAGATTCGTATGTTTGATTATTTTTATCGTAAATTTTAATAATATTCTTTTTAGATAGTTTTATATGTTGATTCCATATGTTATATGATTCATAATCTTCATAGTATACTGTAACAAATAATTTTTTTTTTGGTATATTAAACCATTTTGGATGAGTTAATAATTTCCATGCATATGAAATTGCTTCTTTTTTGCAGTATCCTCCAAAGCTAAAATTACCTAACATTTCAAAAAAAGTATGATGATACTCGCTATATCCAACTTGATCAAAATCGTTATGTTTACCTCCTGTACGTAAACATTTTTGTATGGTTGTTATTCGTGAATATGGATGTTTTTTTTTTCCTAAAAAAATATCTTGAAATTGATTCATGCCTGCATTAGTAAATAACAAATTAGAAGTTGTATCTGGTATTAAAGAACTACTAGGAAGAGTATTATGCTGATTATTTTTAAAAAAATTTAAAAACATTTTTCGAATTATTTTTGTTGTATATTTCATTTGATTCCTATAAATATGATACACATCGTAGTTTATAATATCAAAAATTATTAATTTATATGAATTTTTTAGTCAGTTATATCAATGAATTATATTATATTCATTAAAAAATATATTTTTAGTTTTAGTATACTTAATGAGTATATTTTTATGTTTTATAAAATATTTTATCGATTTTATTAAATAAGTACATTAATTTTATATTATTATAGTATTATAAGGAAAAATATTTGTGTCAGGGAAAAAAAAGGATAAAATATTTTCCATATTCGATCATGTTATAAAGATTGTATATGAAGATAAATATATATTGATAATTAATAAACCTGCTGGATTAGTTGTACATCCTGGATCTGGTAATATTAATGGTACTTTAATGGATATTTTATCTTTAAAAAAAAAATACTTAATCAATATTCCAAGATCAGGTATAGTGCATCGATTGGATAAAAATACAACTGGTTTAATGATTATTGCAAAAAATATTTTTACTTACTTTAAGTTAGTTAATTTAATAAAGTATAGAAATATTATTCGTGAATATGATGCATTTGTTATTGGAAATGTAGTATCTGGTGGTACAGTTTCTATTCCAATTAGTAGAAATAAAAAAAAAAGAGTATGTATGATGAGTAATAAAAATGGTAAACCATCAATTACACATTTTAAAATTATTCAAAAATTTCATGCATCTACTCATGTACGATTAAAATTAGAGACGGGTCGGACGCATCAAATTCGTGTACATATGTTGCACATTAAACATCCTATTTTAGGAGATCCAGTATATAAATTAGGATGTAGTTTTCCAAAAAATATTACAAAATGTGCTTATCAAATGAATTTATTAGATCGTCAAGCGTTACATGCCAGTCATATTAAATTTTTACATCCTATTACAAATATTTTAGTAGATTGTTATATACCTTTACCTAAAGATATGATTTATTTGATGAATTATTTGTAATAATTTGAAATTTATATTTAAAAATATAATTATTACGTAATTTAATTAGATGTATGTAATAATTATATTTAATTTAAGATCTATTAATGATTTTATTACAATTATTATATATATAATATTATATTATATATTTTTAGGATATATGCATTTGATTTAATCTTTTTACAATAGTAATTAAAGCACAATAATATCCTTCTGTTCCCAATCCAGAAATGACCCCATTTGAGATATCAGATAACCAAGAATGTTTTCTAAATTTTTCACGAGCATAAATGTTTGAAATATGTACTTCTATAAATGGTTTTTTAATTGATAAAAATGCATCTCTGAGGGCAATGCTAGTGTGTGTAAATGCACCTGGATTGATTATAATGTAATCATATTTTATTGATTGGTGTATTGCTTCAATTAAAATATGTTCATGATTTGATTGGATATGTGTAATATTTGTTTTTATTTTTTTAGCTTTTTTTTTTAATTGATCTAATAATGTATCTAAAGTAACTTTACCATATATATTTGGTTCGCGATTTCCTAATAAGTTTAAATTAGGTCCATTAAGTAATAAAATTTTATAGTCAGCCATATTATTTTTCTTATGTTTCATTGTTACAATTATGGAATTTATTTTATAATTTTTAATAAATATTATTTTTTCAAATACAGTTATTAAAATTTTTATGTAAATACATGAATTATATTCTTCTATGTTTCATATTAAATTATATTATAATTAATACTATACAAATATTTTTCTTTATATATTAAATATAATAATTGATTTTATTTTTGAAACCTGTTTATGTTTTAGAATTAATATTAATAAATAAAAGTAATATTTAAAAATAAAAGCATATAAAAATTTTATATATATATTCATTTAATAAATGAAAAATATTTTCTGTTTTGCAATAAGTTTTTTATGTATTTTTTAATTTTATTAAAATATTTATTATTGTATTTGTTTTATATTGATTAATTTTGCAGTCAATATAATATGACTGCTATTTGTAAGGCATGTACATGTTTTATATTTTTTCTTTAATACGAGCAGATTTACCGATTTTATTTCTCAAATAATATAACTTTGATTTTCTTACTATTCCTTTTTTTTTAACTATAATTTTTTCAATAATTTTAGAATGTATTTGGAATATACGTTCAGTTCCCTCTCCATAAGATATCTTTCTAACAATAAATGATGATTGTAATTGCTTGTTTCGTATAGCAATAACAATTCCTTCAAAAGATTGTAATCTTTTTTTAGTAGATTCTATTACCCATATTTGAACTTCAACAGAATCTCCAGGTCTAAAGGTAGGTAGATTTTTTTTTATGTGTTTTTTTTCAATTTTTTGAATAATTTTCGGTTTCATACAATGAATTCCATTTAATTGATCAAAATAAATTATTTTTTTTAATTTTCTTTAAAATTTTTTTTTGTTCGTTTGATAAATGAATTTTTTGCAATAAATCTGGTCTTTTCAACAAAGTGTTTTGTAATGCATACTTTGTTTTCCATTTTTTTATAGATTTATGATTACCCGATAATAGTACATTTGGAACAGTATGACCTTCGAAATCTGCAGGGCGTGTATAATGAGGATGATCTAATAGTCCTGTATGAAATGATTCTTCCTGTATAGAATATATATTTAATAATCCAGGTACCAATCTAGTAATTGCATCGATGATAATCATTGCAGGTAATTCTCCACCTGAAACAATATAATCTCCAATCGACCATTCTTCATTAATATAATTTTTTATAATACGTTCATCTATTCCTTCATATCTACCGCAAATTAGTATTATACCAATATGTTTAGCTATTTTATTTATTATATTTTGATTAACTTTTTTACCCTGAGGAGATAAGTAAATTACAATAGTATCTTTGGGAGAAAATTTTTTTGCTGTTTGAATTGCAGATTTTAATGGTTGTGCACTTATAACCATACCTGGTCCTCCTCCATAAGGATGATCATCGATTTTTTTATTTTTTTTTTTAGAAAAATCTCTTAAATTCCAGATATTAATAGAAATGATTTTTTTTTGAAGTGCTTTTTTAATAACACCATAATTTATGATATTATGAAACATGTTGGGAAATATAGTAATAACACCGATCCACATTTTTATCCTATATTTATGTTATATAAATTCATAATTTTTTATATTTATATATTTAATAAAATAGTTTGCATATTTATATTAATTTTTTTAATAAAAATTTTTTCTATAAAAGGAATTAAAATTTCTTGATTTTTTATGCTGGGTTTTTGAATAACTAATATGTCATTTTTTTTTGTTCTTATAATTTTAATTACTAATCCAATATATATATTTTTTTTGTTAAATACTTTACACTGGACAATATGATGCCAATAGTATTCGTATTCTGTTAATTTAGGTAATTGTTTTTTTTGAATAGCAATCATACTATTGGTAAGTATTTTAGCTGTATTTCTATCGTTAATATTTTTGAGTTTAACAATAATTTTTGTATTGTATACTTTTTTACACTCTAAAAAATGTTTTGTCCATGTATTGTTTTGTTTTATATACCAAGGTTGATATTTTAAAATTTCTTTTTTTTTTTCAGTATAAGAAAAAATTTTATTCCAACCGAGAATACCATGTACAGAACCAATTTTTCCAATAATTAATAAATTATCCATTTTATTTAATATGTTAAATGGTGAGTGTATTTTATATATCTATTTTTTTATGTTTTTTTATTAACTGTTGTATTGTTTTAGTTAATTGTGCACCTTGTTTAATCCAGTAATTTATTCGTTGATAATCTACAGATATTTTTTGTTGTTTATTTTTTTTTTTTGGAGTAAAAAAACCAATTTTTTCGATAAATTTTCCATCTCTAGGGCATTTACTATCAGCTACGATAATTTTATAAAATGGGTTTTTTTTAGAACCCTGTAAAGATAATCTAATTTTTACCATATAATCCTCTGTAATATTATAAAACATTTTATATTAAAATATATTATGAATATGATTAAAATATATTCGGTAAAATATTTTTGAAATATTTAAATAAGTTGTTTGTTTTGTTTGTTTTGATTTTTTTCATAATTTTTTTTAAGGCATAAAATTCTTTTAATAATTGATTAATTTCTTGAATAGTTGTTCCTGATCCTTTTGAAATTCTTTTTTTTCTTG
The DNA here is from genome assembly GCF_005080725.1 of Buchnera aphidicola (Sarucallis kahawaluokalani). Lineage (NCBI taxonomy): Bacteria > Pseudomonadati > Pseudomonadota > Gammaproteobacteria > Enterobacterales > Erwiniaceae > Buchnera > Buchnera aphidicola. Next base: position 298,467 of record NZ_CP032999.1, on the reverse strand, counting down.
AATTTTTTATTATTTTTGGATTTTTTCTTTCATTAGGTGTCATTGATTCGATAATAGCTGTAATACATTTTATTTTTTTTTCATGTTTTTTATTACTCTTATAATTTAAATTTTTTATAGGTATATTAGATATAAATTTATTTATACTTCCTATATTTTTTATTTTTTGAATTTGTGATTTAAAGTTATTTAAATCAAATGTTTTATTTTTAATTAGTGTATTTTTTTTTTGATTAGATATCTTTTTATCTACATCTTCAATGATTGTAATAATATCTTCCATACCTAATATTTTTGAAACAATTTTTTCTGGGTTAAATATAATAAATGATTTTATTTTTTCTCCAATACTAATAAATTTCACTGGTTTTTTTGTAATATAACCTGCAGATAATGCAGCTCCTCCTCTAGTATCACTATCAATTTTTGTCAGTATTAATCCAGAAATATTTAAATATTGATTAAATGTTTTTGCTGCATTAATTGCGTCTTGTCCCATCATGGAATCAATTACAAATAACGTTTCGTTTGGATTGGTTATTTTTTGTATTTGATGAATTTCTTGCATCATATATTCATCAGTATGTACCCGACCAGCAGTATCTAATATTAGTACATCGTATGATTTTTTTGCTTTTTTTATAGAATTATTGCAAATTTTTAATGGATCATTAATATGATTATCGTTATAATATTGAATATTTGCTTTTTTTGCTATGGTTTTTAATTGTTCCATAGCAGCTGGTCGATAAATATCAGTAGATGCAACTAAAACATTTTTTTTATATTTTAAAGATATAAAATGACCTAATTTTCCAACTACACTTGTTTTACCTGATCCTTGTAACCCAACGATTAAAATTATACTGAGTTGTTTTTTAGGTAAATTTATGCAATTATAGTTATTACTTAAAATGAATATTAATTCTTGTTTTAATATTTTTATAAATTCTTGTCCTGGAGTCAAGTGTAGGTTAATATTTTTTCCGATGATCGATGTCTTAATTTGATTAATAATTTTGTTGATTACTGCTAATGCTACGTCAGCTTCTAATAAAGTAATGCGAATTTTTTTTAACATATCATGTAATTTTTTTTCTGTAATTCTTCCATATCCGGAAATATCTGTAATAATTGATATAAATTTTTTTGCAAGGTTAGTAAACATAATTATTATCTCAATGAATTATATTATTAAATTTGTAGATAATATTAATACTATGATTATTTATTATTTTTCCTTCAATAGATTATGATATGTTATATACAGGATAACACCCTAAAATTTTTACTGATATATTTTTTTTTTGTAGTAGTGTTAATATTTTTTGAACATTTTTTTGTTCAATGTTTTCGTTAATTTCTAAGTATATTTTTTCTTTAAAATTTTTTTTATTATATAATTCAGATTGTAATTGTACGACAGATATTTTTTGGATATATAATATCATAATAATTTGAAATAATAGAATTTCTTGGGTTTTTAAAAGTAATGTTGTTTTATTACATGAAAGGTTTAATAGAGTAGTTTTTTTTGTAGATAATATTAAAAATCTTGTAGTATTATTAGTACAATTAGATATTTTTTTAAATATTATATTTAATTGATAAATTTTTGCATTACATTGATCACCAATTGCAGCAGTATCATTTGTATGATGATTAGAGATCATTTGCATGGCTTCAGCAGTACTTTTTGTATACCGAAGATTCCATTTGTTAAATTTTTTAATAAATTTACTACATTGTTGCAATGCTTGGTGATGGCTATAAACATTTTTAATATTTTCTATCTGAGTATTTTTTTTTACTAACAAACAATGCTGAATTGGTAAATAACATTCACCTACAATATTAAATTTTTTTTGACATAATAAATTATATACTTCATGAATAAATCCCGAAGAACTATTTTCTATGGGAACAATTGCATATTCAGATTTTTTTTTCTCAAGAGAAGAAAACATGTCTCGGAAATTATGATATTGATGTAAAATATAATTTTTTTGATATTTTTTTAAAAATTTCATACTTATAATATATGAGTATGATCCACAAGGACCAAGACAACAAAATATTTTTTTTGGTATATTTTGATGTTGTATTGATTTTTTTTTTACTATATTTTGAATTATTACAGAATCTGTGACAATAATATAAAATATTTGTTTTATATATTCTTTAGGAAGTTGATACATTTTTCCAATTTGATAGAGTTCTTTGAGTAATTCCTTTTCTCTAATCTTGTCTTTAATTGGAAGGTTATTGATTATTTTTTTTTTTCCAATTTTTATTGCTACTTTTCTTCTTTTAGATAATAATTGAAGTATTAATTCATCAATTTCATTTATTTGATGTCGTAATTTTAATAATATTTTTTTTGTTTGCATAATACATATACCAAATATTTTTTAATTAATTATATTATATTTTTATACATGTAATTAAATCGTATTTTTTTATTTTTTTACATATTTTAAAATATTGATTATCAGTTTTTTTTGTAACATTTTTACATATTGTAAAATTATTATAACATATTTTATTTTTTGAAAATATATTAATATATTTCGTTTGTTAATAGTACCTCACGTATAAGGAAAGATATGAAAAGTCCTATAGTTAATGCTAATTTTGTTAAGAAGAATTGGTACTATGTAGATGCTAAAAATCAAATATTAGGTAGATTTGCATCAAAAATAGCACATTATTTACGAGGTAAACATAAAATTGAATATACACCTCATATAGATATTGGAGATTTTATTATTGTTTTAAATGCAAAAGATGTTATTGTAACTGGAAATAAAAAAATTCAAAAAATATATTATAGACATACTGGTTATATTGGTGGAATTAAAAAATTTTCTTTTCAAGATATGTTATTAAAAAATCCAACAAAAGTTATTAAAATTGCTGTAAAAGGTATGTTACCTAAAGGTATCTTAGGAAATTCAATGTTAAAAAAATTAAAAATTTATGCCCACAACACACATAATCATAGTGCGCAACAACCAAAATTTTTAAATTTATAAATAGGAGACATTAATTATGAATAATTATCAAAATTATGCTACCGGCCGTCGAAAAAGTTCCTCGGCGCGTGTTTTTTTTAAATTTGGCACTGGTAATATTATTATTAATAAAAAAGATTTATTGAAATATTTTCCTCTTGAAACTGCTCGTATGGTAGTTTTACAACCTTTACAAGTGACAAATATGTTAAATAAGTTTAATTTTTATATTACTGTAAAAGGTGGAGGAGTGTCTGGTCAAGCCGGAGCAATTAGGCAAGGTATTACGCGTGGTTTAATTGAATACGACGAAATTTTTAGAAAAGTATTACGAGATTCTGGTTTTTTAACACGTGATTCACGTCAGGTTGAAAGAAAGAAAGTTGGATTAAGAAAAGCAAGAAAAAAACCTCAATTTTCTAAACGATAAAATTTTTTATTATTTTTATATTTTAATATTTTGAAATCCGGAATAGATATCCGGATTTTATATTTATAAATTTTGATTTATTGTTTGATTAAAAATATTATTTTTATTTGGCTAGATTTATTTTTTTTTTAAATATTTCAATAATAATTTGCATAATTTCTTGGTTCCGATTTTTTTTTTAGCGGAAATAAAAAATATTTTTCTTTTAATTTGAATTTTATTTTTTATGGAAAAAATTTTTTTTATTATATCTTTTGTATTATATTTGTCGATTTTATTGAAAATGAACCATATTGGTTTATTAAATATATTATTACTATATTGTTTTAATTCTGTTTCTATTATATGTATATTTTGTATAATCTGAGGTATATTATCTGTAAAATCAATTAGCTGTAGTAATATTTGGCATCTTTTTATGTGTTGTAAAAATTTTATTCCTAAACCAATACCTTTTGATGCTCCGTGAATTAAACCTGGAATATCTGCTACAATAAAACTATCTTTATTATCAAATGTAACAGTACCTAGCGTAGGTATAAGTGTAGTAAAGGGATATGTATCAATTTTTGGTTTTGCTTTTGTAATTGATCTTACCAAAGTTGATTTTCCAGAATTAGGTATACCGATTATTCCAACATCTGCAATTAATATGAGTTCTAATTTAAGATATAATGTCTCTCCCGTAGTACCTTTTGTTTTGTAATATGGTGTTCTATTCACCGATGATTTAAATCTTGTGTTACCTACACCTTTTTTCCCTCCTTTTGCAATAAGTATTTTTTGATTGATATAAATTAAATCAGCGATAATTTCATTTGTCAGGTTATTAATAACGCGTGTTCCACATGGAACATATATGATTTTATCGGATCCTTTTTTTCCCGATTTATTTTTCGATTGTCCCGATTGTCCATTTTCAGCAAAAATACTTTTTTTAAATCTATAATCGATTAATGTATTTATATTCTGGTGTGTTTGAATCCATATATTTCCTCCATTTCCGCCATTTCCGCCATCTGGCCCTCCTTTTGGCTCAAATTTTTCTCTTCTAAAATGTATACAGCCATCTCCTCCATTACCTGCTGTTACTTGTATTTCTATTTGATCAATAAATTTCATTTCGAATATCTCTTAAAAACTATTTTTTTTAATTATAATTGTTTAGACTGTTCTCCCCCCTTTATTTATTTTTAATAAAGGAGTATTTTAATATCATATTTTATCAATTTGTATTATCTTTAGAAATAATACTAATAAATTTTTTATTTTTTTTGCCTGCGATTTTAAATTGTACTATTCCATGTTTAAGCGCAAATATTGTATAATCTTTCCCTAATTTCGTGTTGTTTCCCGGATGAAATTTTGTACCCCGTTGTCGTATTAAGATTGATCCCGCAGAAGCATACTCTCCCCCAAATTTTTTTACTCCAAGTCTTTTGGACTGTGAATCTCGTCCATTTCTAGTAGAACCACCTGCTTTTTTTTGTGCCATATTTTACCTTATTAGAATTTCTTAATTTTTAGTAATAATATCAATAATTTTAATATCTGTAAAATATTGACGGTGTCCTTGTTGTTTTTTATAGTGTTTTCGTCTTTTAAATTTTATAATTTTTATTTTTTTTTTTCTTCCATGTTGTACAATTGTTCCGATAATACTACTTTTTGAGATATTTGGTGTTCCAATGGTTACTTTTTTATTTTTTACTATCATTAGTATATTATTTATATTGAAATTTTTTCCTATTGCACATTCAATTTTTTCTAATCGTATTGTTTTTCCTGGTTGTGCTTGATATTGTTTACCTCCATACTCAAAAATTGCGTACATAAAAAATTCCTTTTGTAAATTGAAAATATTTTTATTAAATAGTATTCTGGATAAGAAATATTTTAAATAATTTTATTGTATGATTAAAATAATATTAAATGAATATTTTTGTATCATATAAATCATGTCAATACTATATAAAAATTTATACATGTTTAGTCATAAAATATATTATCTTTATGAAAAATAATATTTTATTAGAATTATTTTATTTATTCAGTTTAGAATTTTATATAAAATGACATATTATATGTTTGTAGTATCATTTTTTTTATTTTTTTTGGATTTATACCATTCTTCCGGTGTAAATGTGTCTATGGTAATAGCATGAATTTTTTTTTTTATAATATAACATGTTAATGGCTGGTATATAATTTTTTGTCTTTCAAGATTTGTAAGATGATTAAATATTTCTCCTACTGCAATGATATGTATATAATTTTTATCACCTGTTAAATACAATTCTTTGAGTTGTACATGTTTTTGAAGATGTAATTTTAAAGTATCTATGTTCATGTGCTTATTGTATTAAGTAATTAATGTTGATGTTTTATTTTAACACGATATCTGATTTAAAATTATTTATATACTATTAATTTTATTTATTATATAGGTTTTTATTATCAAATTATTTATAAGGAAATATATTTTATGAATAAAATTCCGATGACAGTACAAGGAATTGAGAAACTTCATGCAGAGTTAAAACATTTGAAAAATGTTGTTCGTCCAAAAATTATTTATGCTATTGCAGAGTCAAGAAAACATGGTGATTTAAAAGAAAATGCTGAATATCATGCAGCTAGAGAAGAACAAGCATTTTGTGAAAAACGTATTAAAGAGATTGAATCTAAATTATATCATGCTCAAGTTATTGATATTAAAAATATTAAATTTAATGGGACAGTAGTTTTTGGATCTACTGTAAGTGTATTAAATCTAAAATCAAAGCAAAAATTTGTTTTTTGTATTGTTGGTGATGATGAATCGAATTTTAAGAATGGTTTAATTTCAGTTAATTCACCTATTGCAAGAAGTTTAATTGGTCATAAAGTGTCGGATGTTGTTATTGTAAATACTCCTTCTGGTAAAATGAAATATGAAATATTAAATATAAAATATATTTGATTATTATAAACATGATATGAACAAATTATAATTTTTCTTTTTTATTTTGGTATAACATCATTAGAAATATTACATAAAATTATTTATATGAAAAAAAGATATTCCTCAAGTTCTAAACGTTGGCTGTTTAGAAATTCTAAAGATCAGTTTGTACAACTTGCACGTCGCAATAATTTACGTTCTCGTGCATGGTTTAAATTACATGATATACATGTAAAGTATAATTTATTTACTCGTAGTATGTGTGTTATTGATTTAGGTGCTGCTCCTGGTAGTTGGTCCAAATATTCTAAAAATATTATTGGAAATAATGGATATATTATAGCATGTGACATTAATTTTATGCATTCTATTCCTGGTGTATATTTTTTACAAGGCAATGTTGCGGATAAAAAAATATTTAAAAAATTATTAGATAAAAAAAATTATAAAAAAATAAATTTAGTTATGTCGGATATGTCACCAAATATTACTGGTATATCTTCCATAGATATACCTAAGTCAATTGCTTTGTCTCAATTAGCAATGAACATAGCAATACGTACTTTACATAAAGGTGGAACTTTTTTAGTAAAAGTATTTCAGGGAATTGGTTTTGAAGATTTTTTAAAACAATTAAGTGTTTTTTTTAATATTATAAAAATCTGTAAACCGAATGCTTCGCGTGATTGTTCTCGTGAAGTTTTTATTTTAGCACGGGATTTTAAAAAATAATATGTACTCGTTTTTTTTAAAATAATTGCAATTGTAATGAGGTTAATATCTTGCGAGATATATTTAAGAGTTTATTATTTTGGTTAGTAATATTCATTTGTTGTATTGGTGTATTAATTGGATTAAATATTAATATCAATAAAACACATAGTATTGATTATACTACTTTTTTATCCGTAATTAATAAAAATGAAATCAAGAAAGTTCGTATTAATGGGAATTATATTAGTGTAGTTAAAAAAGATAATAGTAGATATACAACGTATATTCCTATACATGATCCAAAATTATTAAATAAATTATTATCCAAGAATGTTATTATTTCTGGCGTACCTCCAAAACAGCCAAGTATATTATTTTCTATATTTATCTCTTGGTTTCCAACGTTATTATTAATAGGCGTCTGGTTATATTTTATGCGTCAAGTAAAAAATAATGTTGGTAGAGGGATCAGTTCATTTGGTAAAAGTAAGACTCGTATATTTGCTGATAAAAATATTAAAATTACTTTTTCAGACGTAGCTGGTTGTGATGAAGCTAAAGAAGAAGTGCGTGAATTAGTAGAATACTTAAAAGAACCAAAGAAATTTCAAAAATTAGGCGGGAAAATCCCGAAAGGAATATTAATGGTTGGTCCTCCTGGTACTGGAAAAACATTACTTGCAAAAGCTATTGCAGGAGAAGCTAGGGTATCATTTTTAACATTATCTGGATCAGATTTTGTTGAAATGTTTGTTGGTGTTGGTGCCTCTCGTGTGCGTGATGTATTTAATCATGCAAGAAAAATTGCTCCCTGTATAATTTTTATTGATGAAATTGATGCTGTTGGTCGACAACGTGGCAGCGCGTTTGGTGGGGGGAACGATGAAAGAGAGCAAACATTAAATCAAATGTTAGTAGAGATGGATGGTTTTGAAGGAAATGAAGGTATTATATTAATTGCTGCCACTAATCGTCCCGATGTTTTGGATCCGGCGTTATTAAGACCTGGTCGTTTTGATAGGCAAGTAATAGTATCTTTACCTGATATTCGAGGTAGAGAGAAAATTTTGAAAGTACATACAAAAAATGTTCCTTTATCTTCTGATGTTGATATTATGGTTATTGCTCGTGGTACTCCCGGTTTTTCTGGAGCAGATTTAGCAAATTTAGTGAATGAATCTACATTATACGCTGCACGTTTTAACCAAAAAGTTGTGTCTATGTTACATTTTGAGTACGCAAAAGATAAAATGTTAATTGGTACCGAAAGACGTTCTATGATAATGACTGAAATACAAAAAGAATTGACAGCATATCATGAATCTGGTCATGTTATTATTGGGAGATTAGTCCCCGAACATGATCCTGCTCATAAAGTTACTATTGTTCCTAGAGGACGCGCTTTAGGAATAACATTTTTTTTGCCTGAATCTGATGTTATCAGTTTAAGTAGAGAAAAAATAGAAAGTCAAATCTCAACATTATATGGTGGACGATTAGCTGAAGAAATTATTTATGGTACAGAAAAAGTTTCTACGGGATCTGTTAATGACATTAAAATAGCGACAAAATTAGCTCGTAATATGGTAACAAAATGGGGATTTTCAGAAAAATTGGGTCCATTATTATATACGGATAATGATGATAATGATATGGTTTTTAATAACATACTACCCAAAGCAAGGCATATTTCTGATTTTACAGCGAGTATCATTGATCAAGAAATTAAATTATTGATTGATAAAAATTATAATCGTGCAAAAAAAATATTACAAGATAATTTAGATATTTTACATGCTATGAAAGATGCATTAATGAAATATGAAACAATAGATGCTATGCAAATTGATGATTTAATGAATAGAAAAAGAGTACGTACACCTATTAATTGGGACCAGACTGATTAAATTGTTTAGTGATTATTTGCAACATATTTTTAATAATATTTTTATAATAATTTTTAATATATATTCATATATTTATTTTTTTATGATTATATTAATACCTACTATTATTTTTTTTTTTTTTTTTTGAATATTAGTAATAGTAGGTAAATAATTTAGTTTAAAAATATTATTTTACATTTTTATATATTTTTATTTCATTAGGGAAAAATTACAAAAATGTATCAATTATATTTATTTATTTTTATTTTTGTTTGTTTGTCGTTGGTTATCTTAATTATGTTAAATCCTGTGAGTTATAATCATTCATACTATTTTAGTAAATATAATACGAAATTTAATATTCTAAATTTTTTTTATCGTGATTCTATATTAAATACATTTATTAAAATTTTTATTATATTATTTTTTATATTAAGTATTATTTTATGCGTTGTTCATATATAACATTTTCTAATATATAACATATAATATATTGAAAAATTTTTGTATGATATAATAACAATTATATGTATTTTGTGAAGCCGAGATGGTGAAATTGGTAGACACGCTATCTTGAGGGGGTAGTGCTATAATTGTAGCATGTGGGTTCAAATCCCACTCTCGGTATGATTTTTATATATTGTATTTAAAAATTAGTATATTAAATATGAAAAATTTTTCATGTTGATATATATATATTAATTCTGAATAATCGTTAAATCATATAATATTTGAGATACTAACAAGAGTATAATACAATATTTTATAAATACAATTTACCTAAAAATTTTTATAAAATATTGTATATCTTGAGGTTTATATAATGAGTAGAGAAATTTTATCCGTAGTACAATTAGTATCACGCGAAAAATCATTACCCCGTGAAAAAATATTTGAAGCGTTGGAAACTGCATTAACTATAGCAACTAAAAAACAATATATACATGATATTGATGTTAGGGTGAGTATTGATCGTAATAATGGTGATATTAATACATTTCGTAGATGGATGATAGTAGATTACGTTATTAATCCAGAACGAGAAATTACTTTACAAGAAGCACGTTATAATAATCAATTTGTACAAATTAGTGAGTTTATAGAAAATAAAATTAAATCAATTGATTTTGATAGAATTTCTACTCAAGAAGCTAAGCAAATTATTATTAATAAAGTAAGAGAAGTAGAGCGATGTATGATATCAAATAAATTTCATGATTATAAGGGTAAAATTATTCAAGGTACAGTAAAAAAAATTAATCATGATTTTATGATTCTAGATGTGGGTAATTCTATTGAAGCAATTTTTTTAAAAAGAGATTTATTACCAAAAGAAAATTGGGCAATTGGAGACCGTGTGCGAGGAGTGTTATATGAAATTAGATCTAATGCAAACGGTGTCCAATTGTTTTTAAGTCGATCCCGAGCTGAAATGTTAATCGAATTATTTCGGATTGAAGTACCAGAGATTAACCGAAAATTAATTATTATTCAGGCTATTGCTAGAGAACCAGGAATACGTTCTAAAGTGGCTGTTAAAACTACCGATAAAATAATAGACCCAGTTGGTGCATGTGTTGGTATGCGGGGAGCAAGGGTACAATCTGTATCTAAAGAAATGAGTGGAGAAAGAATAGATGTAATTTTATGGAGTAACGATCCAGCTCAATTTGTCATCAATGCTATGGCTCCAGTACGTGTAGTCTCTGTTATTATACATAAAAATGTACATGCTATGGATATTATAATTAAATCTAAAAATTTAGCGCAGGCTATTGGTAGAAACGGGCAAAATATTAGACTTGCAGCACAATTATGTGGTTGGGAGTTAAATATTATGACAATTAATGATTTGCAAAATAGGAGTCAATCTGAGATTAATAAAATTCGTGCTTTGTTTAATAAATTTTTAAATTTAAATAATAGAATTATTAATATTTTAATATACTCTGGTTTTTCTTCTTTACCAGAATTAGTATGTACACCATGTCATGTATTAATGAAAATTCAAGGAATGAATTTTAAGATTATACATGCTGTACAAGAACAGGCGGATAATTGTTTAACATATTCATTAATTACAGGTCATGGTAGTTTTTTTGATAGGATTTTTTAGTGTTATATATATAATAATTTAAATTATGAAATTTTATTTACTTTAAATATGTATAATAAATTTTTTTTGTATTACTATTTTATTGAAATATTTTTGTTATGAGATTTTTTATTATATTTTTTAATATATAAATTGATGTATACTATAAGGAATTATATGAGTAGTATTACTGTACAATCTTTATCATGTGAAATGAATATTACTATTTCTGAATTAATCAAAAAATTTGCTTATCTCGGTGTCATAAAAAAAAAAAATGATTATGTCAGTCTTCAGGAAAAAAAGTTGTTATTACATTATTTATCTTCGAGAAATGAACTGTCATTATCCATGATTCAAAAAAAAAAAATATCTAATGTAATTAATAGAGCAATGAAAACTATAAAAGATCAATCTAAAAAAAATAAATTGCAACAAAAAGATTTTCATCAGGATAATGTCAACCAATCCGGCTATCAAGTTATTTCTGATGGAAGTAATAGATTATTACATTCTAAATATGATAAATCTTCTAAAAATAATGTTTTAAACAATAAAAATATGTTTGTAAAATTAGATAACAAAAATATTAAGAATAAAACTATTATAAATACTAAAAAAAATATTACTATCATGCCAAAAAAAAATAAAATTAATTTATCAAATCAATTAACAATACAAAAATTTTCTTCTTTAAATAATATACAAAAAAATTCTAATTTACGTGTACTAGATGATGCAAATAAATCTATTAAATATAATAACTTTCGTTACAAAAAAAACAACATTAAAAATAAAAATCAAAAGAAATTCTTAAAAAATAAAAAATTTACTTTTTTAAATCAAAATTTTATTAAACCAAAACAATCTATTACTAAAAATATTGTAATTAATAAACAGATTTCAATATCAGAATTGTCGAATAAGATGGCAATAAAAAGTGCTGAGTTAGTTAAAAAAATTGTAGAAATGGGTTATACGGTTACAATAGATCAAATCATTGATCAAGAAACTGCACAAATTATTATAGAAGAAATGGGTCATAAAGCAATTTTAATAAAAGATAATTCTTTAGAAGAATCGATACTTCAAGAGCATCAAGTTATCCATAAAAATTATGTTAAAAAATCTAGACCACCTGTTGTTACAATCATGGGACATGTTGATCATGGTAAAACTTCTTTATTAGATTATATTCGTTCTACAAGAGTGGTTAATAATGAATTTGGAGGAATTACACAACATATTGGAGCTTATTATGTAACTACCAAATATGGAACTATTACTTTTTTAGATACACCAGGACATGCTGCATTTACATCCATGCGAGCTAGAGGAGCGCAAATTACTGATATTGTTGTATTAGTTGTAGCAGGAGATGATGGGGTAAAACCACAAACTATAGAAGCAATACAACATGCAAAATTAGCAAAAGTTCCTATATTAGTTGCAATTAATAAAATTGATAAAAAAGAAGTAAATATTGAAAAAATTAAAAAAGAATTAGCAGAACATGATATTTTGCCAGAGGAATGGGGAGGTGAAAATATTTTTGTTAATATTTCATGTGTTACCGGTGAAGGAATTGATAATTTATTAAATGCAATATTATTACAATCTGAAATATTAGAGTTATCAGCTGTATCATCAGGTTTAGCTAGTGGTGTAGTGGTTGAAGCACGTCTTGATAAACATTGTGGACCAATGTTAACTATTTTAATTCGATCTGGTCAATTAAAAAAAGGTGATATTATATTATGTGGATTACATTATGGTAAAGTACGTACTATGAAAGATTCTTCTGGAAATAAAGTTAAATCTTCTGGTCCATCTATTCCTATAGAAATATCCGGATTATCTGGAATACCAATGAGTGGAGATGTTTTTTATGTTGTGTCCAGTGAAAAAAAAGCTCGTGAAATTGCTTTATATCGTAAAAATAAATATCGAGATAATAAATTATTAGATCCAAAAGAATTAAATATAAACAATATGTTTAATCAGTTAAATAAAAACAATATCTCTATATTACACATTATCTTAAAAACTGATGTTAAAGGATCTTTAGAAGCGATTTCTAATGCTATTTTTTATCTATCTAATGAAAAAGTTAATATTAAAATTGTTAGTTCTAATGTGGGTAATATTACAGAAACTGATGTTTCTTTAGCGGTTGCAACGCATGCAATTATTATTGGATTTAATGTACATACAAATGTATTAGCTAAACGATTGTTAAAAACAGAACGTGTAGAAGTATACTATTATTCCGTAATATATCACTTAATTGATGCGATAAAATTAATGGTTTCTAATATGATGACTCCACAATATAAAACATTAATTAAAGGATCTGCAGAAATTAGAGATATTTTTAATCCAGGAAAATCTATTTTTGTTGCTGGTTGTATGGTTACAAGTGGTATTATTAAGAGAAAATACTCTATTCATATTTTAAGAAATAGTCAAATAATATATAAAGGTGAATTAGATTCTTTACGTCGTTTTAAAGAAGATGTACAAGAAGTAAGTTCTGGAAAAGAATGTGGTATTGCTATAAAGAATTATAATAATATTTCTATTGGTGATGTTATACAATCTTTTAAAGTAATAAAAATAAAACATGTACATTAAATATTATAAAAATTATTATTGATATATTGACATATGAAATTATTGCATAGATGTTCTAGAAAACGTTCGTATCGGTCGATACGTGTATCTGAAGAATTAAAAAAGGCAATATCAAAGATTTTTCAAAATTATTTTCACGATCCAAGAATTAGTTTTTTTATTACAGTATCCATGGTGCAGGTGTCGAAAGATTTATCCTGTGCAAAAATTTTTGTTAGTTATATAAATTGCAATGAATTTTTAAAAAATAATATTCAAGTTAGTAATACACAGGTAATTTTAGATGTTTTACAGAAATCATCTGGATATATTCGTAGTATTTTATGCAAATTAGTAAAATTACGTAAAATACCAGAATTAATTTTTTATAGTGATACTTCTTTAATAGAAGGTATAAAAATTTCTACTTTGCTCAAAAAAATATAAATTATATAAAATATTTATTAAATATAAATTTAATCATGATCATCCAAAATATTCATGGTATGTTATTACTTGATAAGCCTTCAGGTATTTCATCAAACCAGGTATTACAAAAAATAAAACACATGTTTTGTATTAAAAAAGCAGGTTATGTTGGTACTTTAGATCCACTAGCTACAGGATTACTACCTATTTTTTTTGGTGAAAGTACAAAAATTTCAGAATATTTTTCAAATTCTAAAAAAAAATATTATACTGTAGCTAAATTAGGTGAAACTACTACTACTTATGATTCTGAAGGTATAGTATTAAAATCTAGAAAAGTGAATTTTTCAAAATTAGAATTATTAAAAGTATTGCATATATTGCGATATAAAAATACTCAAGTTATACCTAGTTATTCTGCTGTCAAATATAAAGGTCGTCCTTTGTATACCTATGCTAGAAGAAATGTGTCTGTACCAAAGATGATACGTAGTATTCAAATTAATCAATTAAATTGTATAAAATATAATAATCAATTTATTAAGTTAGAAATTGTATGTTCCAAAGGTACCTATATTCGTTCTATCATAAACGATTTAGGAGAATTATTAGGTTGTGGTGCACATATTGTTGAATTACGAAGATTAAAAGTACACAATTATAGTATCATGCATGCTATTACTTTTAAACATTTAAATTATTTATTTCAAAAATATTATAAAAATGCATATTTTTATAAATTTTATGAATATTTGATTCCTTTCAAGCAATTGTTTTTTCAATTACCTGAAGTAATATGTACGAATAATATTATTATAAAACATATCAAAAATATAAATTATTTTTTTAATATAAATATTTCTCAAATTTTTAGAATAACTTTTTACCATAAAAGTACAATATTTGTTATAGGAAGAATAGATCAAACAGGAAAATGTATTTCATGTAGATTATTAAATATTTCATAAAGTATATTTTTATACGGTATTTAATAAAATAAAGGAAATAAAGATTTATGAAAAACCTTAAAAAAAAAATTATATTAACATATAGTACTAATATCAAAAATACAGGGTTATCAGAAGTACAAATTGCTATGTTAAGCGCACGAATTAATTTTTTAAAAAAACATTTTGATATACACCAAAAAGATTTTTCTAGTAAGAGAGGTTTGTTAAAAATAGTATCTCAAAGAAGAAAATTATTGAATTATTTGAAAAATACTAATACTATTCGATATAATAATATTTTAAAAAAATTAGAATTACGTCATTAAAAACACTGAATTATAAAAAATATTTTGATAATAATAAATACAAAATAATTACATTATTTCATAAAAAGAGCTACTGCTCTTTTTATGCGTTTTTAAATATTTCGATATAAAAAATAAGGATTGTTACTTTGTTAAATTCTACTATTAGAAAATTTCAGTATGGTAAACATACTATTACTTTAGAAACAGGTATGATAGCCAGACAAGCAACATCTTCGGTTATGATTACTATGGACGATACGACTGTATTTGTAACTGTAGTAGGAAATAAAAAAAATTCTTTAAATCAAAAGTTTTTACCACTCAATGTAAATTATCAAGAACGTACATATGCTGCTGGTCGCATACCAGGAGGTTTTTTCCGAAGAGAAGGACGACCTAGTGAAAGTGAAATATTAACTGCACGACTAATTGATCGTCCAATCCGACCGTTATTTCCAAAGGGATTTTTTCATGAAGTACAAATTACTGCAACAGTAGTATCGGTGAATCCACAAATTAATCCTGATATTGTTGCAATTATTGGAGCATCAACAGCATTAAAATTATCTGGTATTCCATTTTTTGGACCGATTGGGGCAGCAAGAGTAGGATATATTAACAATCAATATGTTTTAAATCCTACTATAGATGATATGAAGAATACAACACTCGATCTAATTGTTTCAGGAACAAAAGATGCTATTTTAATGGTGGAAGCAGAAGTAAATTTATTGAACGAGGAACAGGTATTACATGCTATTTTATTTGGACATCAACAACAACAAAAATTGATTGAAAATATTTGTTTATTTGCAAATGATGTTAATATTACGCCATGGGATTTTGTAATTCAAGATATTGAAAAACATGAATTATTTAATTATATTTTGAAATTTTGCAAATTTGATATTTTGCAAACATATCAAATTTTTCATAAAAAACAAAGACGTAATAGATTAGAGATCATTCGTTATCATGTTTTACAGAAATTAGTATCTCTAGGTATTATTTTTATTATATCTGAAGTGGAAAATATTTTATATCATATTGAAAAAAAGATTGTTCGTCGTAGAATTTTAGATGAAGAATGTCGAATTGATGGAAGAAAACACGATATGATTCGGGATTTAGATATTAGAACTGGTATTTTACCTAGAGTGCATGGCTCCGCGTTGTTTACAAGAGGGGATACACAATCTTTAGTATCTGTAACTTTAGGTACTACACGAGATGCGCAAAATTTAGATGAATTATTAGGAGATAGAATAGATAATTTTTTATTTCATTATAATTTTCCGCCTTATTCTGTAGGTGAAATTGGAATAGTTGGATCTCCAAAAAGAAGAGAAATTGGTCATGGTAAGTTAGCAAAACGTAGTATGTTAGCTGTAATGCCAAAAGTAGAAAAATTTCCATATACAATTCGGATCGTTTCTGAAATTACAGAATCTAATGGATCATCTTCTATGGCTTCAGTATGTGGAGCCTCTTTAGCATTAATGGATGCTGGTATTCCGATACGATCAGCTGTTTCAGGCATAGCGATGGGATTAATACAAGAAAAAGATCGGTATATTGTTTTATCAGATATTTTAGGTGATGAAGATTATTTAGGTGATATGGATTTTAAAGTTTCTGGGACAGAGGTTGGTATTACTGCATTACAAATGGATATGAAAACAACAGGAATTACATATGATATTTTAAATGATGTTTTATTTCAAGCTAATAAAGGAAGAATACATATTTTAAATATCATGAAACAATCTATTAGTATTCCAAGAAGTAAAATTTCTGAATTTGCTCCTAGGATTCATACTATGAAAATTAATCCTGAAAAAATTAAAGATGTTATTGGAAAAGGTGGTTCAATTATTAGAATGCTAACAGAAGAAACAGGTACAACTATTGAAATCCAAGATAATGGTATTATTAAAATTTCTTCTACTATTGAAAAACAAGCAAAAAATGCCATTAAACGTATTCAGGAAATCACTTCTGAAATTCAATCGGGAAAAATATATAGTGGAAAAGTTGTACGTATTACCGAATTTGGAGCATTTGTGTCCATTGGTATTGGAAAAGAAGGTTTAGTACATATTTCTCAAATAGCCAATAAAAGAGTGGATAAGGTAACAGATTATTTAAGTATTGAACAAAAGGTTTTAGTAAAAGTACTAGAAGTAGATCGACAAGGTAGATTAAGATTAAGTATTAAAGCTGCACAACAAAAATTCTAAAAAATATGATTTTTATATATTATTAAAAAATACATTTTTATATTAATTATATGAAATACATGTGTAATTTTTTTTAATATATAAAAATGTTTTTATATTTATTAATATAAATTATGTTATTAAAATTTTATAAGGTATGTATATTACATGATTCAAAATAATGATTCATTTTTAAATTTTGGTTTAAATATTCCAATTATAAAAGCATTAAATGATATGAAATATATACAACCATCTCCTATTCAAAAATTGTGTATTCCCTATCTTTTGCTTGGTAAGGATGTTTTAGGTATGGCACAAACTGGAAGTGGAAAAACTGCTGCGTTTGCATTGCCGTTATTGAATAATATTACCATAAACTTAAAACGTCCGCAAATATTAGTATTAACACCTACAAGAGAATTAGCTGTACAAGTTGCAAAAGCGTTTGTATCTTTTTCAAAATATATGGTCCATGTTAAAGTATTAGCACTATATGGTGGTCAAAGGTATGATATACAACTAAAAATATTAAGAACAGGCCCACAAGTGATTGTAGGTACACCAGGGAGATTATTAGATCATTTAAAGAGAAGTACTTTAAATTTATCACATTTGAGATCTTTAGTTTTAGACGAAGCGGATGAAATGTTAAGGATGGGATTTATTGAAGATGTTGAAAATATTATGCTGAACATTCCAAAAAAACACCAAACAGCATTATTTTCTGCAACTATGCCTAAAGCTATTAAAAATATTGCTCGAAAATTCATGGTTTTACCTAAAGAAATAAAAATTAAATCTAGTATTACTACACAACCAAATATTAAACAAAGTTATTGGATTGTTCGTGGAAAAAAAACTGACGGATTGATACGATTTTTAGAATTAGAAGATTCTTCTGCTACGATTATTTTTGTACGTACTAAAAGTGCTACTTTAGAAATTGCAGAAGTTTTAGAACGTTTTGGATATAATAGTTCTGCTTTAAATGGTGATATGAATCAAAATCTCAGAGAAAAAACTTTAGAGCGATTAAAAGATGGAAGGTTAGATATTTTAATTGCAACGGATGTTGCTGCACGTGGATTGGATGTAGAAAGAATTAATTTAGTAATTAACTATGATATTCCTATGGATGTTGAATCTTATGTACATCGTATTGGCCGTACAGGTCGTGCTGGTCGTATGGGACGTGCATTATTATTTGTAGAACATCATGAACGTAGATTATTAAAAAATATTGAACGTTACATAAAGCAACCTATATTACAAGTAGAATTACCAAATATAAAATTATTAAGTCAATATAGAATAAATAAATTTTATAAAAAATTATTAATAGAATTAGAAAGTAAAGATTTAGATCAATATTGTACGTTATTAAAAAAATGGAGTATAGATAATAAATATGATATATATATGTTATCTGCTGCATTATTGAAAATTGCTCAAGGAGGACGCCCATTATTTTTTAAAATTAATAATTCTGTAAATTGTAGATCAAGTATAAAAAATCATAAAAAAAAAATAATAACATCTTCATTTAGAGGGAATAAAATTAAAGATAATATGTATTTATATCGTATCGAAGTTGGACATCATGATGGTGTTGAAGTTAGACATATTGTTGGAGCGATTGCTAATGAAGGACGTATTAGTAGTTATAAGATTGGTAATGTAAAAATTTATCTTAAATATTCTACTGTAGAATTATCGAGTAGTTTATCAAAAGATGTTTTTAAGCACTTATTACATACACGAGTTTTGAACAAACCTATGAAAATTACATTATTTCAGCATAAAAAATAAATTTATTTTAGGTTAATATAAAGAGTTTTGATAAATTTTTATATTAAAAGATAATGTAAATTATCTATAATATAATAGTTTTGATAAATGTATAAAATATGTTTAGCATTCTATGCCACTGTGTGGCATATTTTTAATGAATTTTCAATACAATTTTATATTTATTTTTATATTTTTTATTTATCTTGATATTTTTATATATTTTGATTATATCATTTCATGTTTGAAATGATTTTCATATAATCTATAAATCTTATTTTATAATATTATGTTTAATAATTATATTTATTTTATTATATTCGTCATATTATTTAAAGTAATATTCTTATATAATATATTGTATAAAAATATCATATTTATTAGAAATATTTTAATATTGATTTTTAGTACAAATTATTGAAAGCTATTTCTAAGATTAATATCATGATTTAATTATTTTATATTTTAAAAATATCTTTTTTTAAAGTTGCTACCATTAAAGCTTTAAGAGTATGTAATTTATTTTCTGATTGATCAAAAATAATTTCACTGTTCGCATTAAAAATATCATTTGTAATTTCAATACCTTCGTGTAAATTATATAATTTTGAGATTTTTTTTCCTATTTTAGTATTTTTATCATGTATCGCTGGTAAACAATGTAATACTTTGATATCATCATTTTTAGTATATGATAACATTTTTTGATTTACTTGATATTTTTTTAATAATGAAATTTTTTTATCCCATTCGCTTTTTTCTTCGCCCATGGAAACCCATACATCAGTATATATAAAATCAACATTTTGTACACCCATTTTAATATCTTCTGTACATAAAAATTTTTTTTTGTTCGTTTGATATATTTTTTGCATAATATTTAATTTTGGCCAATATTTTTTTGGAGCTACAATATGTAATGTAAATCCAATAAGAAATGATAATTCTAGTAATGTATTTGCAATATTATTAGAAGCATCACCTACATATGCTAATTTTATTTCAGATATTTTTTTATTGGGTATGTATTCCTCAATTGTTAATAAATCTGCTAATAATTGTGTAGGATGATATTTTTTTGTTAGACCGTTCCAAATAGGAACGTTTGAATTATGAGATAATACTTTGATAGTTTGATGGCTTATACCTCTATATCCGATACCATCATACAATCTTTCTAATACCTTAATTGTATCAATAATAGATTCTTTATATCCCAAATGTATATTATGAGATGTAAGATAACTAATATTTGCACCTTGTTCATAAGCTGCAATTTCAAATGCACACCTTGTTCTAGTTGATTCTTGTTCAAAAATTAAAGCAATATTTTTATTTTTTAAATATTTTACTTCTTTTTTATTTTTTCTATTTTTTTTTAAAATTTTAGATAAAGAAATAATTTTTTTTATTTCATCTTTTGTAAAATCTGTAATCTTTAACAGACTTTTTTTATATAAGCTATTCATATTATTTTGAAAATATGTTAATAATTTAGTATTTATGTATACATGATAAAAAATAATAGAAATGATTTTTTAAATTAATATTTAATAATAATTTTATTACATGATATATTATAAATATAATAACATTTTTTAAAGATATTACATTTGATTTTGATAGTAATATTATTTTTGTATTATATATAAGTTTTTATCAACCTCCGAAGTATATTTTATTCTTGGTATATATTTTAAATGTTATTTAATAATATTTTTAATTTTTTTTACATCTTATAAAATAATATAATTTATATTTTAATTTTGATGTATTGGAATGTATACATTATTATATTTTATAGTATATTAATTTTTCAATGAAATTTTATATTTTTATAATAATAAATTTATTTTCTTAATTATTTATATTATTAAAAATATTATTATAAGTTATATTATAATACATATTAAATTTTTTAGAATGAGAATAGAATAATAATTAAATTATTACATTTAATGTAATTATATTAATTTTTTTTAATAAATATTTTTTTTATTTTATATGATAATAAAATTTTTATGAGATTTTTAATATGAAAAAAAAATATAACCCAAAAGATATAGAAGAAAAATTATATACGTTTTGGGAAAAAAATGGATTTTTTATCCCTAAAAAAAATATTAATGCAAAAAATTTTTGTATTGTTATGCCACCTCCTAATATTACAGGTAATCTACATATAGGGCATGCATTTCAACAAACAATTATGGATATTTTAATTCGTTATCATCGTATGCAAGGATATAATACTTTATGGCAAATGGGTGTTGATCATGCTGGTATTGCAACGCAAATGTTAGTTGCTAAACAAATTAAATTAAAATATAATTGTAATTTAAAAAAATTTGGTAGAAAGAATTTTATAGAAAAATGTTTGGAATGGAAAAATAAAAATGATCATAATATCTTTTCGCAAATAAAGAGATTAGGTAGTTCTGTTGATTGGAGCAGATTACGATTTACATTAGATGATATTTCACAAGAAGGTGTAAGAAAAGTTTTTATAGATTTATATAACAATGATTTTATTTATCGCAATAAAAAATTATCTTACTGGGATATAAAACTAAAAACAGTGTTATCTGATTTAGAAATTGAGCATCGTACAGTCAAAGGTGATATCTGGAATATTAAATATTTTTTATCAGATGCAAAAGGAAAAATTAATCACAATACATATCTAGTTATTTCAACTACCCGTCCAGAAACTTTATTCGGTGATACAGCTATTGCAGTACATCCTAAAGACACAAGATATACATCTTTGGTAGGATCGTTTGTAACTGTACCTATTGTAAATAGAATTATTCCTATTATTAGTGATAATTTTGTCGATATGAATAAGGGTACAGGTTGTGTGAAAATTACTCCTGCTCATGACTTTAATGATTATAATTTTGCTATACGACATAAAATACCTATGATTAATATTTTTACAGAAGATTGTAAAATATCTAATACATTTGATATATATGATATTTATGGTAATAAAACAAATATTTATAATACAGATGTCCCTGTTCAATTTCAAGGTTTAACACGATCAGAAGCAAAAAAGAAAATATTTAGTATTTTAAATCAAAATAAATTATTAGTTTCTATGATTCACTCTAATATTACTCGTTTATATGGAGATAGAAGCGGTTCTGAAGTTGAATGTATTTTAACTAATCAATGGTATCTACGTACTAAGAAATTATCGAAAATAGCTATTCAAGTAGTACAAGAAAATAAAATCATTTTTTATCCCAAACAATATAAAAATTTATATTTATCATGGATGCATAATATTCAAGATTGGTGTATTTCCAGACAGTTATGGTGGGGGCATCGTATTCCTGTATGGTATGATATATTAGGTAATATTTATGTTGGAAATAATGAAATTGAAATTCGTAAAAAATATAATATATCTAATAAAGTATATCTTACTCAAGAATCAGATGTGCTAGATACATGGTTTTCATCTAGTTTATGGAGTTTTTTATCATTAGACTGGCCTAGAAGTCATAAATTAATTCAATTATTTCACCCAACAAATGTATTAGTTAGTGGATTTGATATTATATTTTTTTGGGTAGCGCGTATGATTATGATGACTTTGTATTGTATCAAAGATGATATAGGTATACCTCAAGTTCCTTTTAAGCATGTATATATTACTGGTTTAATTAAAGATATATCAGGAAAAAAAATGTCTAAATCCCATGGAAATGTATTGGATCCATTACATATTATAGATGGAATTTCTGGGTTTAATACATTAAATACATGTGTTTTAAATGATGCACAATCAATTAATGTAGATAAAATTCCTGATAATTTTAGAAAAATTTTTCCTCAAGGTTTTCAAGGATTTGGTGCTGATGTATTACGTATAACGTTAGCTTCATTTTCTTCTATAACGCGTGATATTATTTTAGATAAGAAACAATTACAAGGGTATAGAAATTTTTGTAATAAAATTTGGAATGCTAGTCGATTAATTTTTTTAAATGTTAAATTGGAAGATATTATTTTATATTGTGATAATAATTCTTTGTATTTTTTTAATAATTGGATATCTTTAGAATTAAATAATACTATTAAAATTTATCGAACTGCTTTGGATTCATATCGATTCGACATTGCAATCAATATATTATATGATTTTTTTTGGAATAAATTTTGTAATTGGTATTTAGAGATTTTTAAGTTAACATTAAAGATGAGTTCTTTACAAGAAGTACAAAGTATGAAATTTACATTAATTTATATATTTGAGATATTTTTGCGTTTATCTCATCCAGTAATTCCTTTTATTACAGAATATATTTGGAAAAAATTAAAAAAATTTTTTAATATTACTACTAAAACTATTATGTTACAGAAATTTCCTAAGTTTAATATTAAAAATCAATCAAATCAAATTATTGAAATAATGCAGTGGTTACAAAAAATAGTTTTATTTTTAAGAAACATTCGTTCTAAATTAAAAAATTATCGTAATATTTTATTTCGTTTATTTATTGTTGAATTTGATATAGAATACAAGAAAATCATATTTTTAAATTATAATTTGATAAAGAAAATAGGCATATTAGAAGAGATTAATTTTACGAATGGTAATCACATTCCAGATAATGCAATTATAGAAATTATTAATCATCATACGGTATTTGTTGTTTTTAATATAAAAATATTCAATTTGATTAATTCTGAAAAGAAAGTATACAAAATAAACAAATTAAATGAAAAAATTCTTAATTTAAAGAAGACTTTATCTAACAAAAAATTTTTACAAAATGCACCTAAAAAAGTAATTCGTGCTAAAAAAGAGAAATTAAAAAAATTAACTATGTATAAAAATGAATTATTATAGTAATAATATTTTATATGCATTAATAAGTTTTTAAAAATATATTATTATAAATATTATATTATATCTTTTTATATCACATATATTTTGGAACAAAATATTATATGTCAATACTACATAATATTTATTCAAGAAAAAAATTGAAGTTATCTATCCTAAAAAAAAATGAACATCGTATTACACTTTCTTTTTATAAATATTTTAACATACGTAATCCGTATATTTTTAGAGATATGATATATACAAGTTTTGTAAAATTAAATATCTTTGGTAGAGTGTATATTGCAAAAGAAGGGATTAACGCACAAATTAATATTTTACATAATAAAATTTCTTGTTTAAAAAAATTTTTAAATAAAATAAATAAAAAATTTAAAAATATTCATATTAATTCAGGATTAAACACAAAGCAATCTTTTTGGATGCTGCAAGTTAAAGTACGTAAACAAATTGTTTCTGATGGATTATTAAATAAAAATTTTGATCATCATGATACTGGTATTTATGTGCAAATCAAAAATGTAAATCAGATGTTATATGATCCTAATGTAGTTTTTATTGATATGAGAAATGATTATGAATTCGTTATTGGTCATTTTGAACATGCCGTACATGTACCTGGATCTACTTTTAGGGATCAATTAAAAGGTATAGTGGGTTTTTTAAAAAAATACAAAGAGAAAACACTTGTTTTATATTGTACCGGAGGTATTCGTTGTGAAAAAGCTACATCGTGGTTAAAATATCATAATTTTAAAAATGTTTATCATATCCAAGGAGGTATTTTAAATTATGTTAATGAGTCTCAGAAAAATAATTTTCCAATAAAATTTAAAGGAAAAAATTTTGTTTTTGATCATAGAATGTCGGAACGAGTCTCTAAGCATATTTTAGGAAAATGTAAAACTTGTCAAATCGATTGTGATGATTATATTAATTGTCGTCGTGATACATGTCATGATTTATTTATTCAATGTACAGTATGTCAAATTAAATATAATAAATATTGTTCGATAAATTGCAAAAAATTTGATACAAAACATCCAGTATATTCTATCGTGAAATAATTATAATAATTAATAAAACTCATTTTTAGAATATTTCTATAATAATTTATTTAACATATAATATATTTTTTAATTAATTTTGAGATTTTAAAAATATTTTATCATACAAGTTTAATAGGTAATATACTATATGAAAAAAATATCGATTTATGATATATATACACAATATAATTTAATCAATAAAAATGTAGTTTTATTTGGATGGGTTCGTAATCGTAGACATTCAAAATGTGGAATTTCTTTTATTGATATTTATGATGGTTCATGTTTAAGAACTATTCAAGGGGTGATTACAAATAATATTTTAAACTATGAATCTGAAATACTGAAATTAACAAATGGTTGTTCAATACGTATTGAAGGTATGGTAATATGGTCTATGAATGGTAATCAAAAATATGAAATTAAAATTAATAAAATTCAAGTGATTGGCTGGGTAGATTGTCCAGGTAATTATCCTATTGCATCTAAAAAGCATACTTGTGAATATTTGCGATCTATACCACACCTTAGATCACGTACTAATCTTTTTAGTGCAATTACACGAATTCGAAATGGCATGTTTTATGCTATTCATACTTTTTTGAATAATTTTCATTATTATTGGATTCCGACTCCGATTATTACCGGTTTAAATTCAGAGGGAGCGGGTGAAATGTTTCGGGTATCGATGTTAAGTATTAACAATAAAAATAACTTTTTACAAAAGGGAATAAATGTTTTTAAAGATGATTTTTTTGGAAAAGAAACTTTTTTAACAGTATCTGGACAATTAACAGCAGAAGCGTATGCTTGTGCTATGACAAAAGTTTATACATTTGGACCAACTTTTAGAGCCGAAAATTCTAATACTACACGTCATTTGG
The DNA here is from genome assembly GCF_005080725.1 of Buchnera aphidicola (Sarucallis kahawaluokalani). Lineage (NCBI taxonomy): Bacteria > Pseudomonadati > Pseudomonadota > Gammaproteobacteria > Enterobacterales > Erwiniaceae > Buchnera > Buchnera aphidicola. Next base: position 272,280 of record NZ_CP032999.1, on the reverse strand, counting down.
CAGAATTCTGGATGTTAGAAATAGAGGGTGCATTTTTAAATTTACAAGATATTATACAATTATCGACAGATATTATAAAATATATTATTCAATATATTTTACAATACCATATTTTAGATATAGAGTTTTTTTATAATCAAGGAGATAGGAATATTTTTTATAGATTAGAGCAGTTTATAAATACTAAAATTATACAAATTGAATATTCGGATGCTATTGATATTTTATTAACGGCAAAAATTAATTTTAAACATGCAGTAAGTTTTGGTGCAGATTTATTTTTAGAACATGAAAAATATCTCGTTGATAAATATTTTTGTGCACCGGTATTTATTACAAATTATCCTAAACATTTAAAGGCATTTTATATGCGCATGAATCATGATAATAATACTGTTGCTGCAATGGATTTTTTAGTACCTAATATTGGTGAAGTTATTGGAGGATCAGAACGTGAAGAACGACAAGCATTATTAAAAAACCGTATTTTAGAAGCAGGATTAGATATAAAAAATTATGATTGGTATCTTGATTTACGTCGTTATGGTAGTGTACCTCATGCTGGTTTTGGGTTAGGTTTTGAAAGATTACTTTCATATATTACAGGTGTTCGTAATGTAAGAGATTTAATTCCATTTCCTCGTACTGTAAATCATGCGTTATGTTAAAAGATATTTTGAAACAATTTTTATATGATTTAATATGAACTATTAGATTTTTTAAGACATAAAAAGATTTTTTTTATTAAAGAATTTAATATATAAAAGTATCTATAAGTTTATATATAACGTCTTATAATATAGTATTTTTATTATTATCGATATGAATATGTTGATAGATTCATTTTATATATATAATACAAATTATTAATAATCAAGTAATATCAAATAAACAATTTATATGTCTTGTAAGAACAATCAAGTAAATTGTGGTTATTGTAATAATTTATTAATTGGAATGTTTTTAGTAAAGGTATTTTTATTTTGATAATTATTTTGAATATTTATTAATTTACTGTATGATATCAGTATTTTTTATATTTATAAACTTTCATAATATAATAATACATAATATACATTATTATAAATGTTTTCTAGATTGATAATTATTATATATTTCTACAAAATGATAAAATTTAATTTTGATTATATGATATAGATTGTAGTATATTATTTTATAAAAATTTTTAAAGATATAATTTTAAAAAATATTTTAATAAATATTTTAATTATTTTTATAAAAAAATTACCTTAATTTTTAATTAATCATTTAAAAAAAATCAATTTATAAAAATATAATTTTTTGAAATTTATTTATTACATTCGATATTTGAATTGTTTTTCATATTTAATAGTATGGTTTTTTATTAAAAAATGTATAATTTTTATTAAAATATTTTATTTTTTCATAATGTAATTACTTAAGAAGATTAGCATAATATTTATGTAAAGCATATATCAATATTTTCTACTATTATGTTATTTTTTTATTTATGCATAATAGTAGTAGGATATAATGTTATTTAAAATGATTTATTATTTTGAGTATTATTTTTAATATAATCATCCATTGCACTTTTTATATTATCTGATTTAGTGCCAAATATTATTTGTACTCCTAAACCTGAAATAATAATTCCAGATGCACCTAATTTTTTAATTTGTACTTGATTTATTACATCAACTGTATATACAGTGATTCTAATTCTTGTTATACAAGCATCTAAATGTTGAATATTTTTTGCACCACCTAAAGCTTGAATTAATATCGGTGCTAATTCTTTTGGATTCTTTATAGTGATATTATTTTGAATATTTTCTCTACCTGGTGTCATAAAATTAAAATATTTTATTAAAGTATAAAATATCACATAATATATTATTCCATATACGGTACCTACTATAGGGAATAACCATATAGATTTTCCGTTTGCACTTAAGATAATAAAATCAATTAACCCGTGAGAAAAACTAGTTCCAGCATTCATTCCAAAAAAAATACATACAGGGAAAGCTAAACCAGCTAAAATTGCATGTATAAAATATAAGATAGGCGCAGTAAGTAAAAATGCAAATTCAATTGGTTCTGTAATTCCTGTTAAAAATGCTGTTAAAGCCGCAGAAATCATCATACCTCCGACTTTAGAACGATTTTTTTTATGTGCACAATTCCATATAGCAAAAGCTGCTCCTGGCAATCCATACATTTTAAATAAAAATCCTCCTGCTAATTTTCCGGCAGTGCGATCACCAGCCATATATCTTGCGATATCTCCATGAAATACCTGTCCTAACGAATTAGTATATTCACCTATTTGCATTTGAAATGGAACATTCCAAATATGATGTAAACCGAATGGTACTAAAATTCTTTCTACAAAACCATATATAGCAAAAGCTAGCATAGGATTTTGATAAGCAGCCCATTGTGAAAACATTTTAATAATTTGACTAATTGGTGGCCATATTAAAGATAATATACATCCAAATAATATCGCACATAATCCAGAAATCATAGGAATAAATCTTTTTCCAGAAAAAAAACCTAAATATTCTGGTAATTCAATTCTTGAAAATTTATTAAATAAATATGCTGTAATTATACCAGAAAAAATACCCCCTAAAACACCGATATCACAATAATATTGATGATTTTTACAAATGATTTCATTTTTTAATATGATAGGAATAACAATAGTGGTAGTTTTAATCATAATTTCATGACCAATGACTGCAGCTAATGCTGCAACACCATCATTATTTGTGAAGCCTAAAGCAATACCTATAGAAAAAATTAATGGTATATTTTTAAATACTGCACCTCCTGCCTCTACCATAATATTTGATATTACCGATGGTATAATATGAAAATTTGCTGTACCTATACCTAAAAAAATTCCAGCAATGGGTAATACTGATACTGGTAACATTAGGGATTTTCCTAATTTTTGCAGATTTGCAAACATATTTGTTAACATATTTCATATTTCCTACATAAATTTTTTATTGAAATTAATTTGTATGATTTTTTGATATATCAAATAATTGAAAAAAGTTTTTTTTTAATATTCTAGATATTTCAATTAAACTAATATTTTTTATTTTTGCTAAATGTTTTGCAATATATAATAAATTAGCTGGTTGATTATATTTTCCCCGAAATGGTTCTGGAGATATATAAGGAGAATCAGTTTCAATGAGTATGCGATTTATTGGAATAAATTGTATGATCTCTTTTAAATACAACGCATTTTTAAATGTGATAATTCCTGAAAAAGAAATATAAAATCCTAAATTTAATAATTTTCTAGCTAGATTGATGCTACCAGTAAAAGAATGTATGATCCCATTACAGGATAGAAAATTTTTATTAGACAAAATATTAATTGTATCGTATTCTGCATTTCTTGTATGTATGATAATTGGTTTTTTATGCTTGATACTTAAATAAATATGCTGTTGAAATTTATCTATTTGGATATTTTTTTTGTTTTCTTTTTTTAAAAAATCAAGACCAGTTTCACCAAGTGCAATAATTTGTTTTTGAGAAGAAATTAATTTTTCTAATTCCGAAATATTATTTTTATCATTTAAACTTGTATGTAAAGGGTGAATACCACAGCTATATAAAATATTTTTATTATATTTAAAATCTTGATAAGATGTTATATAATCGTCAATTGATATTGCAATGTTTAAAATTAATTTTACAGAGTTTTGATATGCTTTTTTTAATATATGATGAATATTTTTATTTTGATTTTTAATAATATTAAGATGACAATGTGAGTCAATTAAATACATCATATATTCTCTTTTTGATTTTTTAATTTAAAATTTGCCATTTTAGTAATTGTTTAAGTATTAATAATTCACTATCAATGTTTTCTATTTTTCTTAATAAATATCTACATATAATCCAAGATTTTAATATATTATGTAAATTATCAAATGAATATTTTTTGGATATTTTACGAATTAAATTTATGTAATCCGTATTCATTAGATATGAAATATTTTTTTTAAATTTCAAACTGTCTAATAATAATACAATTATCCAATAAATTTTATTTAAAATATTTTTTGTATTTATTTGTGGTAGTAATATTAAAAAGTTATTTTTTATAGTAGCCATTTGAATATTTTGATATAATTGATTGCGTTGTTTCCAATATTTTTCTAACAATTTTTTAGCTAATTCTGGATCATTATTATTAATATGTAACGCAATTAAGCATTTTTGTTTACTAAATTTTGTATTTTTTTGTATCCAAAATAATCCTACTTTTGTGGTAGGTATATTGATTTTATACAATAAACATCTACTTTGAAAAGTAAGATGTACTTTTTTATAAAAAGTATTTCCAATAAAGAAAAATGTATTTTTCGGCGGTTCTTCAATAACTTTTAACAATGCATTGATACTAAAAATTGTTAATGTTTTATAATTTGGAATCCATATAACTTTAGCATTATTGTATTGTGATGTGCTTTGTATCGCGTACAATATATTTCTAATTTGTTCAATTTCTATTATTTTACTAGTGTTGTTAGGATGTAATATATAAAAATCAGGATGATTTTTTTGTTTTATTAAAATACATCCTGTGCATTTTCCACAATTTTTAATATGATATTTATTTTTACAAAATATCCATTTGCTTATTGCCCAAATGATTTTATATGTATTATTAATATTATATGATTCAATTAAAATTGTATGATGTAGTTTTTTTTTTTTATAATTATTAATTATTTCTGTATAAATTGAATTTAACCATGGATATGATTTATTTTGCATTTTTTAACCATTTTTTTAGTTTATTTTTTATTTCTTTGTGTACAATATCTATTTTTAGATTAGCATTGACAGTAAAACTATTTTTATTTTTTTTAATATATTTTAAATATACATTTCTTGTACGTTCAAAAAAAAGTAAATTGTTTTTTTCAATATTATCTAATTTTCCACGGAGATTGATTCGTTGTAGTGCGTGTTTTGGTATTATATCTAAATATATTGTAAGGTCTGGTATGTACGATTGTACTACAATTTTACTTAAAATCATAATAATATCTTGACTAATATTATAACCTCCTCCTTGATAAGCAAATGATGATAAATCATATCTATCTGATATAATCCAGATGCTATTATTCAAAGCTGGTTTAATTATATTTTGTATTACTTGCATACGTGCAGCATACATGAGTAAAAGTATTGTTTTTGTATTTATAATTTCATATGGATTATAATTTTTAATAATATTTCTTAATTTTTCAGATAATGGAGTTCCTCCCGGTTCACGTATCATTGTGTTTTTTATTTTATATTTTTTTAAGATTTTTTTAATAATTTGACAAGCATCAGTTTTTCCTGCACCATCAATACCTTCTACAATAATAAGTTTTCCTTTTTTATGAAATATATTTTCTGTATTGTTTGTCATAAATATTTATTTTTTATTTTTTTGAATATATTCTACAATAAATGTAATAGTATTAAATTTTTCTAGTACTGTATCTGGTATTTCTATATTAAATTTTTCTTCTATAGCCATTGCAATTTCAATAATATCTAATGAATCAACTTGTAAATCTGTAAATATATTTGCTGTTTCCGTAATTTCTTCTTTTTTGATATCCATTATTTTTGAAATAATTTTTTTTATTTGATTTTGAATATTTTTCATATTTTTCATATTTTTATATATTTATTTAAATAATATATGTAATGTGTTATCTATGTTAATTCATATAGATACCACCATTAATGTGAATTGTTTGTCCGGTGATATAAGATGTATTTTTTGAAATTAAAAATAGCACTGCAGATGCAATGTCTTGAGGTGTACCAAAACGTTTCATAGGAATTTTAGATAAATATTTTTCCTGGTGAGATTTTTTCATTGTTTTAAACATTCCTGATTTAATTACACCTGGTGCAATAATATTTGAGGTAATACCGTGAGTAGCAACTTCTAATGCAAGTGTTTTATTAAATCCAATCAATCCAGATTTTGATGTTGCATAGCTTACCTGTCCAATATTTCCTATATTTCCAATTACTGATCCTATTGTAATAATACGCCCATATTTTTTTTTAATCATTTTTTTTACAGTAAGTTTTGTAATATAAAATACAGCAGTTAAATTAATTTGTAACGTATACATCCAATTTTCTAAGTTTGTATTAATTAATAATTGGTCTTTTTTAATAGCAGCATTATTAATAAGTATATCAATACGTTGAAATGTATGATAAATATTTTTTATAATTTGTGACACTTGAAATAAATTATTAAGATTTAACACAATACCAAATCCATGATTTTTTAATTCTTGATCAATAATTTTTTTTCCCTGTATACTTGTTGCAGTTCCGATAACCAAAATGTTATTTTGAGATAATACTTTTGCAATTTTTTTTCCAAGACCTCTATTCGCACCAGTAACTAAAGCAATTTGTTTATTTGGTTGTATAATTTTCATTTTAATAAATTTAATGTTAATTTAATATTTTTAAAATTATTGATTGATATAATATTAATATAATTATTATCTTTACATATTTTTTTTAAGACGTTATTTGTACTAATTTCTAAAATAATATCCGATGTTAATGTAATTATATGCATTGTTTTTTCCCACTGTACTGGATGAGAAAGTTGTTTAATAAAATTTTTTTGAATAGTATCGCTTTTATTTTGTTTTTTTATGATTGTACTATTAATTACTGGATATTTAGTTTTTTTAATCAAAATTTTTTTTATTTGTTTAGAAAATTTTCTATAAATTTTTTTCATAATAAAACAATGTGCCGCAACATCAATTTTTAGTGGGATAATTATTGCTCCAAGTGCTTCTAATGTTATATTGATTTTTTCTACAGGTTTTTTATATCCTGAAATAATGACTTGATTTTTTGAATTTATACTTGCAATACTAATAAATTTAATTAAATGATTTTTTTTTAATATTTCTACAATGATATTTTTTGATAATCCAATAATAGCTTGCATTTGTATTTCTAATGATGAAGAATTTTTTTTCATCATATGTTCTCTTCGTTGCACTAATAAAAGTCCTTCTGAGAATTTTATTGCATCACTACATATTAAAGCAGAATATTCTCCTAAACTATGTCCTGATACAATATGAGGATTTTTTCCGCTGATTTTTTTCCAAAATCTATAAATTGCTACTGCGATAGTAATTAAAATTGGTTGTGCATACCCTTGTTTTTTAATTATATATTTTTTTTTTTGTATATTTTTCCAAATATTGTAATGTAAATATTCTGATGCTTCATCAAATGTATTTTTAATAACATGATTATATTTATTTAAATGTAATATTTGGTTAATATTTTGTATACTTTGTCCCGGAAAAATCATTGCTATTTTCAAGAAGATAATTTTCACCTTAATATTGTAAAAATAATTTTTATATTGTAATTTATTAAATATATTTACTTAAAATTATTTTACTTACATCAAATATTGATATATTTATTTGTTGTGGTTCTTTTTTATAATTAATTGACCTTTATAAAAAAGTTTTTTTGTAATACAATGTCGAATATGTATTTCTTTACTAAATTTATCTTGCGATAGAATAACTGGTGTTAATTTACTATGAGATCTACGCATACCTCTTTTTGATCGTGTTGGTTTACTTTTTTGAACTGCCATATAGAAAACTCCTTAAGGAATATATGAATATATTTTAATTATATGTTTTGAAAAAATTTTATAAATTTGTCTTCTAAAGGTGCATAAATGTGGTATTTTTTATTATTATCAGGATGATAAAAAATAATTTTAGATGCATGTAATAAAATTTGTTTATATTTTTTTTTCACTTGAATATTATTATCTAATTTGCAATGACCATATATATCATCAAAAACAATTGGGTGCCCGATATGTGCAGCATGTACTCGTATTTGGTGTGTCCTACCAGTGCGAGGAATAATTTCTACTAAGGTATGTTGATTAATTTTTTTTTTAAATTTAAAAGTACTAGTAGATTGTTTACCTAATGGATTAACTGTAATGATTTTTTTTCCATTTTTCATATTTTTATAAATCGGTACAGACACGTGTTTTATATTATAATCTAGAATGCCATGTAAAATTGCAGTATAACTTTTAAAAATTTTATTTTCTCTAAATTGCTGATGTATATTTTTTAGAGTAGATTTTTTTTTTGCTAGCATTAATATACCAGAAGTATTTCGATCTATTCGATGTATTAGTTCTAAAAAATGAGAATGTGAGTATAGTAATCTAAATATTTCTATAATTCCAAATTTTAACCCACTGCCACCATGTACTGGTATGCCAGTTGGTTTATTAAGAATCAACAAATGATTATCTTCAAATAAAATGTAAGATAAAAATTTTTTCTTCATTGTATTATTTAATAAAATATTTTTATTGTTATTTTTTAATTTAATTGTTTTATAATATGATAAAGTATCTCCTACTTCTAACTTATAATCTGGTTGAATTTTTTTTGTATTAATTTTTATATCACCTGTTCTAAGCATTTTATATAATGCGTTTTTCGGGATTTTATGAAATTTTTTACGTACAAAGTTATCTATTCTTTGTTTTTGATCATCATAAGTAATTTTTATATTGAAGATATTTTTTTTATGCATTATATTCCGAATTTTTAAGTATTTAATTGTATATGATATAAAAAAGATTATATATTTTTTTTTAGTATATTAATATGTTTATATTTTTTTTAAATATTAAAATTATTTTTAAGAATATATTAATTTTGAAAGTGATTTTTATATTTTAAATAAATTTTTTTATATAATTTTATTAAATCTTTTAAAATAATTTTTTAAATTTTATATTAAAAGATAATAAAACACTTATTTGATTATATATTTTAAAATATTCTTTTAATATCTTTTATATCAACTTTTCCAGTAATACCTAAATTAATTTTATATGCATTAGCATTCGGATCATAATCAATACTTTTCACGATACCATGAACTAAAGGTTGTACATAAAATGGTCCATTTTCGTTTTCAGCTTGGATTGAAAGTTCATATAAACCTGAGTTTAAATTACATATATTATTAACTTCTCCATTCCAGTAATATGTATAATTTCCAGGTTTTTGTGTATTAATTAAATTCGAAAAAATTAAATGATGATTTTGATCTTTAATTTGTATTAATAACGATGTTGTATATTTAGGTAAGAAATAACCATATATTATATTGGTATTTTTAATATAAGTAATTTTAGACCCAGGGATTAGTACATTATGTCCAATTAATTCTGATAGATTTAAAAAATTAGAATTTTCTTCATTGATATTATAAATTGTTGAATTATTAATATTAATTAGATTATTTTCTAGACTGACTTGATCTATTGTTTTTTTAGATATATTGTTTTTTTTTATTTTTTGTATTTTTTGATCATAGATATTTTTATTTGATACTTGAATATTTTTTTTTTTTTGTATTGTATTTTTTAAATGAGATATGATATTTTTATTTTTAAAATAAATAGTAGACATTTTTTTAATATTAATACTATTAATAATATTCATTTACGTACCTTTTATAGTATTACATTTTTCAAATGTATTATAGTTAATATTTTTAATTTTATTTTTCTTGATCATTTACTAATTTTATGTTAAAATAAACGCTTTAGTTATAATAAAATGAATTTTATCAAAGATATTATTTAATAAAAATAATTTTATAACTATTATATCATTTTTTGAAATATATTTTTAAATTTATTCTTTTCTAATATTTATATTTTATTATATATTATTTCTTATACATTTCATACTTAATTGTTAAATTGTAATTTTATTTTATTATCTTGTAAAATATAATATATTGAAATATATAAATTAGCAACATTAAAATTAAATCATTTGAATAATGATTTATAATATTTAAATGTTACATTACATATACCTTGATATTTAACTCAATTTAATTTTGTGCGTTGTCATAAAATTTGTTATATATAGATATTTATTAAATATATGAATGTAAGATTTTTATACAGTTTATATTGTCATATCTAAAAAATTAATTATTCTATTTGATGTTGTGAAATAATAATATATTTTAGGGGATAACTCTTTATTTTTAAATTTTACGTTCATCTAAAAATTTTATTAACATATGAATCTCTTAAAATCGTTTATTAATATTAGTTTAGTGACTTTCTTTTCAAGAATATTAAGTTTTATTCGTGATTTTATTATTGCTTATACATTTGGAGTATCTGTATCAACGGATGCATTTTTTATAGCTTTTAAAGTACCTAATTTATTAAGAAGAATTTTTGCAGAAGGAGCGTTTTTACAAATTATTATTCCTATTCTTATTCAATATAAAAAAAAAAATATTTATTTCACCCGAAAGTTTTTTTCTTCTATTTTAGGTTTTATGATTTTAGTATTGTTTTTTTTAACTATTATAGGTATATATTGCGCTCCTTATATTATTTGTATTATTGTTCCTGGATTTTTAAAAAAAAAAAAATTATTTGAGTTAACTGTAGAATTATTAAGAATAACTTTTCCTTATATTTTTTTTATCTCGTTATCATCTTTAACGACAGCTGTTTTAAATATTTGGAATTTTTTTGTTATTCCAGTATGCTCACCAATTTTATTAAATAGTAGTATGATAATATTTTCATTGTTTTTTACAAAATATTTTTATACTCCAATTTTTGCTTTATCCTGGTCTGTAATTTTTGGCGGTATATTGCAATTTTTATACCAATTTTTGTTTTTAAAAAAAATTAATATGTTTGTTTTACCACAAATAAATTTTAAAATATTAAAAATATCAAACTTATTAAAGAAAATTGGTATTGGTATTTTAGGAATTTCAGCTAATCATATTTCTTTATTAATTAATAGCGTATTATCATCTTTATTTATTTCAGGTTCAGTATCCTGGATGTATTATGCAGATAGATTAATTGAATTTCCAGTAGGAATATTAGGAATCTCACTTGGTACTATCTTATTATCTTCTCTAACAAAAAGTATTGTTAATAATAAATATAATCAATTTTGTCAATTAATTAATTGGGGTATTCGAATTAGTGTGATGGTAGGATTACCTAGTTCAATTATTTTATATGTTTTATCTCACCCGTTAATTACAGTATTATTTCAATATGGGAAATTTACAAAATTTGATACCATGATGACAGAAAGATCTTTGGTAGGATACTCCATAGGATTATTGGGTTTGATTTTAGTAAAAATTCTATCTCCTGCATTTTATGCACGTCAAGATATGAAAACACCTATGGTTATTTCATTAATAACAATAATATTTACACAAGGTATTAATTTATTTTTTTTATTTATGAAACTTGGTAACTTAGGTTTATCATTATCTATTAGTTTTTCAGCTTGGTTAAATTGTATTTTATTGTATTGGAATTTACATCGCAAGGGCTTATTTAAATTACAGTCTGATTGGCCAGTTTTTCTATTTAAAGTAATATTTTCGTCATTAGTGATGTTTATTGTATTAATTACTTTTTTCGTATTATTTCCGAACTGGAATATTGGTACTATTTGGTGGAAAATTTTTAGTTTATTGATAATATTTATGTTTTCTTGGGTAATATATTTTTTAGTATTATTTATATTTGGGATTCGATTAAAAAACTTTTATTTTATAATATAATAATATATTTAAAAACATATCATTAATTATGATGTGAGCATTTTATCATAGATAATATATTTTTATAAATATAATTCTTATATAAATTTTTTTAATTATTAATGTAATATGTAAAGATCTGTGGAGGAGGAGGGATTCGAACTCTCGGATGAGTATTACTCATCGGCGGTTTTCAAGACCGCTGCCTTAAACCACTCGGCCACTCCTCCTGATATGTATATAAAAACTTTTTTATTTATATCAATATAATTTTTATTATATACTAATATAAATAATATTATATGTAAAGTTTTTATTTATTTATTTTGATAATATTTTATGTTATGATAATATATAAGATGAATTAATTAAAATATAATTAATTAATACGAAGTATACGATATATAGATTATTTAATAAAAATCTTTTGGCGCGTTGACAGATTGGCTTATGTGGCGGACTGCAAATCCGTATAATCTGGTTCAATTCCAGAACGCGCCTTTTTTATTTTATTTTTGCCCGGATGGTGAAATAGGTAAACACAAGGGACTTAAAATCCCTCGGCTTAACAGCTTTGCGGGTTCGATTCCCGCTCTGGGTAATAATATATGTGTATCAATTTTAGTAACACATACATAATATTTTGAACTATTTTATATACATGATTTATATAAAATAATTAATATAATTTTATTATGTAAGGTATAATTTTATGTATCAATCTTTATAAAATATTTTCATATTATTTAATTCTATTAATGTTTTTTAAAACTATACGATAAAATCAATATATTAAAAAATAAATTTTTATTAAAAATACTTTTATTGGTATTTGAAAAAACTTTTAATTTAAAATGATTTTTTAAATGTATTATAATTTTAATAATAAATTTGATATTATTTTTATAGATATAAAAATATTAAGAAAATATATTTTATAAATTTATATTTCTATTAAGATAAATATATTATTAAAAAAAATTTTTTATAAGATATCGCATAATTATTTTATTTTTAAAAATATTATAAATATATATTCTATGCATTGACGTTTTTATAATAAATATCAAAAATAATTAATTTTAAATAAATATATATTTTTTTTTATTGTATTATATGCTTCTATAAATTTAATTTTAATAATAACATAAAAATTTTTTAATAAAAATCTTTAAATGTAATTCTGAATATTTTTATTACAAAAATATTTTTCACTGAAATGATCTTACATAGTAAATAAAAATCTTTTCTGCCAAAAATTTCATTAAAAATTACAAGTATTATATAATGATTATATTTTCTCGAACTAATTAAATATATTTTATATTTTATTTATTTTGAATAAGACATTAGTTAATAAATTATAATAATATATTTATATTTTTTTATTACACCTTAGTATAAATATTTGAAATCAACTGAATTATATGTTAGAAAATTATCCAATAGAATTTAGAGGAAGTGTATTTACATTTTTAGTTTTATACATTAAAAATAATACTATAGATGTTGTAAAAAAAGCAATATATAAAAAAATCCAATCAGCACCTGAATTTTTTAAAAATGCTTCTATTATATTAAATGTGTCTTTTTTAAATTCATCAGTAAATTGGAATGATATGCAATACGCAATTAGATCGACTGGTTTAAGAATTATTGGAATTTCCGGATATATTGATTCTATTTTAAAAAAAATAATTATGCGATCTGGTTTTCCAATTTTTCCAGAAGGAAAAAATTTTTTAAATAATATAAATTATATAGATAAAAATAATTCGTTAAAATATAAAAAATTACAATCAAAAATTATTACTACTCCAGTACGTTCGGGTCAAAAAATTTATGTTAATCATTCAGATTTGATTGTTATTAATAATGTAAGTACAGGAGCAGAATTAATTGCTGGAGGTAATATTCATGTTTATGGTGCTATGCGAGGACGTGCTTTAGCTGGTGTTCATGGAGATAAAACAAGAAATATTTTTTGTACAAAATTTTTTGCTGAAATTGTTTCTATTGCTGGAGAATATTTGTTATTTGATCAAATATCTGATGATTTATTAGGAAATGGTGTACATATTTTTTTGAAAAATCATGTTGTATATGCTCATTTGTTGATATAAATTTTTAAACGATGGAAATAGATATATGGCTCGTATTATTGTAATTACATCTGGTAAAGGAGGAGTAGGAAAAACTACATCCAGTGCAGCTATTGCAACTGGTCTTGCTCAATGTGGAAAAAAAACTATAGTTATTGACTTTGATGTTGGTTTGCGTAATTTAGATTTAATTATGGGTTGTGAAAGACGTGTTGTATATGATTTAATTAATGTTATTGAAGGTGATGCAATACTTGAACAGGCAATAATAAAAGATAAATATACAAAAAATTTATTTATTTTACCTACCTCACAAACTAGAAATAAAGATTCGTTAACTAAAAAAGGTGTTGATTTAATTTTTAATAAATTATGTAGTATGAATTTTGATTTTATTATTTGTGATTCTCCAGCAGGAATTGAATCTGGCGCTATTTTAGCAATGTATTTTGCTGATGAAGCAATTGTTATTGCCAATCCAGAAGTAACTTCTGTGAGGGATGCAGATCGTATTTTAGGTATTATTGCTGCTCAATCAAAACGATCTGAAAATAATTTATTTCCTGTAAAAGAGTATTTATTATTAAATAGATATAATCCAATAAGAGTAAAAAGAGGTGATATGTTAAGTTTGGATGATGTGTTAGATATTTTACGTATTCCAGTGATTGGGGTAATTCCAGAAGATGTAGATGTATTAAAAGCATCTAATAAAGGTGAATCTATCATTTTAAATCAAACATCTCAGGCGGGTCAAGCATATCATGATACAGTAAGTAGATTACTTGGAACAACATGTAATTTTCGTTTTTTAACAGAAAAAAAAAAAAGTTTTTTTAGACGATTATTTTGGAGATGAATAATGTCATTGTTAGACGTTTTATTATCACGTAGAACAAATACAGCATATATAGCGAAAAAAAGATTACAAATGATATTCTTAAAAAAAAAAAAATGTATAAATTATTCTGATCATTTTATAAAATTAAAAAAGGAAATTTTGTTTATTGTAGAAAAATATATACAAATGAAACCAAATATAATTTCCGTCAGGGCAAATCAAAAAGATCCGAATATTTTTATTTTAAAATTACATGTAATTAAAAAAAATGACATATAAATGAATTAATATATAGTATTTTGATTATAAATTTTTAAATATTTTTATTTTGGATAATATTATGAATGACAAAATTATTATTTTTGATACATCTTTGCGGGATGGGGAGCAGGCTTTACAAGCTAGTTTAAGCGTAAAAGAAAAAATACAAATCGCTATGGCGTTAGAAAGGATGAAAATTGATATTATGGAAGTTGGTTTTCCAATTTCTTCGCCTGGAGATTTTAACTCTGTTAGAGAAATATCAAAAATTATTAAAAATACAAAAATATGTAGCCTAGCTCGTTGTATTAAAAAGGATATTGATGTAGCTGCAGATGCAATGTCTGTATTACATGATTTTCGTATTCATGTTTTTTTAGGTACATCTAATTTACATATGTATTCTAAATTAAGAAAGAATTTTGATGAAATTGTAGATATGGCAATTAATTCAATTAAATATGCTAAACGTTATACTAATGATATTGAATTTTCTTGTGAAGATGCAGGAAGAACTTCCATAGATAATTTATGCAGAATAGTTGAATATGCTATTTCTGCTGGTGCAACAACAATTAATATTCCAGACACAGTAGGTTATACACTACCGCATGAATTTGGTAATATTATTAAATTGTTATATGAAAAAGTTCCTAATATTGATAAAGCAACTATTTCTGTACACTGTCATGATGATTTAGGGATGGCAGTTGGAAATTCTATTTCTGCTATTTTATCTGGTGCGAGACAAATTGAAGGTACTATAAACGGAATTGGAGAACGAGCAGGAAATGCTGCTTTAGAAGAAGTTATTATGGCGATTATATCGCGACAGGATATATTAAATGTACATACAACTATTAAAACTAAAGAGATATCTAGAACAAGCAAAATTGTTAGTCAAATTTGTAACATGCCTATTCCAGCAAATAAAGCAATTATTGGAAGTAATGCCTTTTCACATTCTTCAGGTATACACCAAGATGGAATTTTAAAAAATAGAGCAAATTATGAAATTATTTCACCTGAAATTATTGGATTAAAAGCAGTTAAGTTAAATTTAACTTCACGTTCAGGAAGAGCAGCAGTACGACATCGTATGGAACAAATGGGTTACAAAGATAGTGAATATAATATTGATAAATTATATGTATCATTTCTAAAATTAGCAGATAAGAAAGGTCAAGTTTTTGATTATGATCTTGAAGCATTGGCATTTATTAATAATCAACAAGAAACGCCAGAATATTTCCGATTAGAATATTTTAATGTTAAATCTAGTTCTAGTGGTTCTGCTAATGCCTCGGTAACATTAGTTTGCGGAAAAGATATTTTTACGGAATCTGCTACTACAAGTAATGGTCCTGTTGATGCTGTTTATAGAGCATTACATAAAATATCAGGTTATTCAATTTTATTACAAAAATTTCAATTATTTGCAAAAGGGAAAGGAAAAGATGCGTTAGGGCAAGTTGATATTCTTGTAGAATATCAAAATAGAAAATTTCATGGTATAGGTTTAGCAACTGATATTATTGAATCATCAGCAAAAGCTATGGTTAACGTCTTAAATAGTATTTGGCGAGCGAAGCAGGTTATTTTAACATTAAATAAAAATATATAATTATTGATTATATGTATTTTAAAATATTAATTTTATATAATAATAAAGAATAATTATTATATTATTTTCTATTATATAAATTTCAATGAGTTTTGATATGAAAAAAAAATTTCATTTGGCAATTCTTCCAGGAGATGGTATTGGACCTGAAGTAATGCAGGAAGCATATAAAATTATTCATGTTTTGAAGAGCAGGTGTTATATTAATTTTATTTTACACGAATATGACATTGGAGGTATTGCTTTAGAAAAATATGGTATTGCTTTACCTAAAAAAACATTAACAGGTTGTGAAAAATCAGATGCAATTTTATTAGGTTCAGTTGGAGGTCCGGAATGGAGTCACTTACCAGATGATAAACAACCAGAACGAGGTGCGCTATTACCATTGAGAAAACATTTTAATTTATTTGCAAATCTTAGACCAGCTATTTTATACCCTGAGTTAAAAGATTTATCTCCATTACGTAAAAATATTATTCAAAAAGGCATAGATATATTATGTGTACGTGAGTTAACAGGAGGTATCTATTTTGGTAAATCAGGTCGAAAATATGACGACCAATTACATGAATTTGCCTTTGACACTGAGTGTTATTACACTCGTGAAATTAATCGTATAGCAAAAATAGCATTTGAAATAGCTCAAAAAAGAAAAAAAAAACTTACTTCGATTGATAAATCTAATGTTTTAATCAGTTCAAAGTTATGGCGTGATACAGTAAATAATATTTCTAAAAGATATCCTGATGTCAGGTTATCACATTTATATATTGATAATGCTGTTATGCAAATAATTAAAAATCCTAATCAATTTGATGTAATACTATGTTCTAATTTATTTGGAGATATATTATCTGATGCCTGTGCTGAAATCACTGGTTCAATTGGTATGTTAGCTTCCGCTAGTTTAAATGAAAAAAATTTTGGAATGTATGAACCAGCTGGAGGATCCGCACCAGATATAAAAGGAAAAAATATAGCTAATCCTATTGCACAAATTTTATCAGTTGCATTATTATTACGTTATAGTATGAAGTTATATGAATTATCAGATGCTATTTTTGAATCTGTTAAACAAGTATTAAAAAAAGGATATAGAACTATTGATATTGCAAATAATTCAAATGATTATATTACTACCAATCAAATGGGTGATATAATTACTAAAATGCTAATAAAAGAGATATAATATGGGACAGACCTTATATGAAAAACTATATAATAATCATGTAGTATATCGCGATATAAGTAATACATCTATTTTATATGTAGATTTACATTTGGTGCATGAAGTCACATCTCCTCAAGCTTTTCATGGACTTCGTTTAAATAATAGGAATGTACGATGCCCAAATAAAACATTTGCTACTATGGATCATAATGTTTCTACTCGAACCAATGATATAAATTTATTAAATAATATGGCACGTAATCAAATAAAAACACTATTTAAAAATTGCAATGATTTTAATATTACATTATTTGATTTAAGTCATGATTATCAAGGTATTGTACATGTTATGGGTCCAGAACAAGGAATGACATTACCAGGAATGTTAATTGTTTGTGGTGATTCTCATACTTCCACACATGGTGCTTTTGGTGCTTTGTCATTCGGTATTGGAACATCAGAAGTAGAACATGTACTTGCAACACAAACAATTAAACAAAAATTTTATAAAACAATGAAGATTGATATTTCTGGTAAATTAGAAAAACATATTAGTGCAAAAGATATCATTTTATATATTATTAATCAAGTTGGGGTGTCGGGAGGCACAGGATATGTTGTTGAGTTTTGTGGTGAAACAATATCTTATTTAAGTATGGAAGGAAGGATGACATTATGTAATATGGCAATTGAAATGGGTGCAAAATCGGCCTTGATAGCACCTGATGAAATTACTTTTAATTATTTAAGAAATAAAAGATTTGCTCCAAAAAGTTCAGATTGGAATACTGCAATTAAATATTGGAAAACATTAAAATCAGATGAAACGGCTGTTTTTGACAAATCAATATTTATTAATATTAATAATCTTGCTCCTCAAATTACTTGGGGTACAAATCCTAGCCAAGTTATTTCTATTGATATGCCTATTCCATCAGTACAGTCTTTTTCAGATGATATCACCCGAAAAACAGTTTTAAAATCTTTATCATATATGGATTTAAAACCGGGTATGTACTTAACAGATGTAAATATTAATAAAGTATTTATTGGTTCGTGTACAAATTCTAGAATAGAAGATTTACGTATAGCTGCACATGTTGTACGTAATAGATATGTTCATAATCAAGTAGAAGCTATTGTGGTACCGGGTTCTAAAATAGTAAAACAACAGGCTGAAAAAGAAGGATTAGATAAGATTTTTATTAAATCCGGTTTTGAATGGAGGTTACCTGGCTGTTCAATGTGTTTGGGTATGAATGATGATCAATTAAACCCCGGAGAGAGATGTGCATCCACTAGTAATCGTAATTTTGAACATCGTCAAGGTCGTGCAGGTCGTACACATTTAGTAAGTCCAGCCATGGCAGCTATAGCTGCAATTTTTGGAAAATTTCAAGATGTAAGAAAACTAATATAGTATTATTTTTTTACGGAGTATAAAATTGAAAAAATTTACTATTCATACTGGAATTATTGCACCGTTAGATATGTCTAATGTTGATACAGATGCTATTATACCTAAACAATTTTTACAAAAAATAGATAAAAAAGGATTTGGAGATAGCCTGTTTTATAATTGGCGTTTTTTAAATAATAACCCCAGCATTCCTGATATGCAATTTGTATTAAATCAACCAGATTATAAAAAATCTAGTATTTTAATTACACGTAATAATTTTGGGTGTGGATCATCTAGAGAACATGCAGTATGGGCGCTTTTAGATTATGGTTTTCGGGTTATTATTGCATCAGACTTTGCTGATATTTTCTATAGTAATAGTTTTAATAATAACCTTTTATTAATTACTTTACCTAAAAATGATATAAATGATATTTTTAACATTATTTATAATACACCGGGTATACAATCTACTATTAATTTACAAGATAATGTATTTATAATTGACAACAATAAATATAATTTTAAAATTGATACTTTATATCGTTTATGTTTACTCGAAGGTTTAGATAATATTGATTTAACTTTAAAAAATGAAAAAAAAATTTCTACATACGAACGATTAATACCAGAATTTTATAATATGAAATTAACTGTATAATTTTTTTATGTGAACTACATATTTTTATTAACAAAATAAATATATGTAGTTTATAGTAATAAATATATTTTTTAATATTTTGGATTATGTAAATAATTTAATTGAATATCATTTAATAAAAAAAAATTTTTTTTTTTTTTTGCTAAAATTGTTAATTTAATTAAATCTTTAGCATATGATTGATTTGTTTCAATATATTTTAAAAAAGGATTGTATAAATTTTGAAAATGTATTTTACCTGAACCTGTAATATACCATGTATTTTTTAAATTTTTAATTTTTTGCACCGCTTGATTAATATGTAATAATACCTCTTTACCATTCCAAATGTTTTTTATATTTTTTGTATATTTAACCCAATACACTTGTTTTTTATTTGCAATATTACAAATAATAATCTTCTTTATCTTATATAATCTCCATATTTGCTCTGCTAATACTTCTAACGTAGAAATTCCTATCAAATGAATGTTATTTAAAATAGATAATCCTTGTGCAATACTTGCACTAAGTCTAATACCAGTAAAACTACCTGGACCAGTAGTAAAAGAAATAATTTGAAAATCTTGTATTCTAGCCTTTTGATCTGTAAGTAGATTTTGTATCATAGTTAATAAATTTTTTTCATGATGTTTACATGTATGGACATTGTAATATAATTTATTATTATATAACATAGCAACTAAATTATTTTGTAAAGAAGAATCAATGGATAAAATGTTTTGTTTGATCATGTATTATGAATTTTAATATTATTTACGATACTATTTTACATAGTATTAAGTATTAAAAATATTTTTATATATTAATAGTTTAAAAAGATAATAATGATTTATAATAAAATTGCAGATATATTTAACCTTTTTTGAATATAAGTAAAATATTTATATATATTTTGATATAAGTGATGAAATATTTTAATATATTTTTAAAATATATTTATTTATTATAAATTAATAAAAATTGAATATATTTTTGAGAATTTTATCAAAAATTGATTGTTTTAGTGATGTACTTATATATGTTACACATAATATTAATTATTTTATATATAAAGTAAATAATTTTTATTAGAAAATGTTTATATTTTTCAATTAAAATTAATTTTAGAATGTAATATTATATATTTTTGTTAATATTTAATATCAAATTATTTTTATAAATTGAAAATTTTTATTTCATGTAATTACTTACTTAATTATATAATATATGAATTAATAAAAAATTTTTTATTTTTTGTTTTATTTAACTATGTAAATATCAATTTTAAAATAATTTTATAAAATTATTTTTTGATATGTTTAGGTTTATGATATATATTTTTTAAAAAAAGTTTGATTAAAAAATTCAGTAATTATAGTAAACCCTACTGTAATATATATATAATTTTTGGAAATATATATTCCAAATGATTCTAGTATTAAAATACATCCAATAATTAATAATAAAATTAAACATAATATTATGATTTTTTTATGCGTATTGATAAATTTTGTAAGTTGTTTTGTGGCTATAAACATTAGTATAGTAGTTATCATTACTGCAAGAATCATGATAAGTAGTCTCTTTATCATGCCAACTGCAGTAATAACAGAATCTAACGAAAAAATGATATCTATAATTATGATTTGAAGAACAGTAACCCAAAAACCAGAATATTTACTTTTATATTGGTTGTGAATAATATACTGTTGTGATTTTTCATATAATTCAATGGTGGATTTTATTAGAAGAAATGATCCTCCAAATAGTAGTATGATATTATGTACAGAAAAATTAAAATATTTATTGCTAAAAATGGGATTATTAAAAGTAATGATCCATGATATTATTGTTAGTAAAATTAATTTTAGAGTAAATGATAATCCCAAACCTATCAAACGGGCTTTATTTCTTTGTTCGGGGTGTAACTTACCAGACAATATAGAAATAAATATTAAATTATCAATATTAAGTACTATTTCTAATAGAATTAGTGTTATTAATCCAACCAACAGTGTTGGATTGAATGAGTATATCATTGCAAAACTCCACAACCATTAAACAAGTATTATTTTCTTAATTTTTAGTTACATAATTATTGATATGTTCTATCATGTAATGCATCAATTCTATGTTGAACTGGGGGATGTGAAGAAAATAAATTAAAAAAGGATTTTGATTGTCCATTAATACAGTATGTTTTAATATCTTCTGGTGGTCGAGGATCAGTTACTTTTTTAAATTTTACTAGTAATCTAATCATTCTATCCCATCCTACACGTTTTGCAGCATCAGCATCTGCTTTAAACTCTCGATATCTTGAAAATGCCATTACAATCATACTTGCTAACATACCAAACATGCCTTGTAGAAGCATTGAAGAAACATAATTAATTAAAAATCCGTATGATCGCACATAATTTGAATTTCTATAATTAAATAGCATATTCATAATACATCGTGAAAAGATAGTAGATACAAAAAATACAAAAGTATTTATCACTCCTTGTATTAAAGATAAGGTAATCATATCACCATTTGCTACATGACTAAGTTCGTGTGCAATTACAGCTTGCAATTGATCTTTATCCATCACTTCAAGTAATGTTGTAGAAAATGCTACTAATGAACTGTTTCGGCTATATCCAGTTGCAAATGCATTCACTGATGGTGAAATATAAATTGCAACTTCTGGTGTTTTAATTCCTAATTGATTTGCCTGATACCGAACAGCATTTAAAAGCCATGCTTCCATTGAAGTTTGAGGTTTATAAATAATTCGTCCATTTGTAGAACGTAAAGCTGACCATTTAGATAATAATAATGATGTTATTGATCCGCTAAATCCAACAATAGAAGAAAAAACAATCAATGCTCTGATACTATTAGCTTCCATTCCTGTCAAAAATAACACTGTTCCAAACATAAATGTAACAGATAAATTTGTGAGTAAAAATAGAATGACGCGTATCATATAATTACAGTTTCCTATATTGAAGATATATGTATAATACAATATCATAAATAAATGAACAACTTTTAATAATTTGAGAAATTTTAAAATTAATTATAAAAAATATTATCAATTAATTTAATTAAAAAAATTTCTTATGAAATATTTTTTCTTAAATTTAACCCTTTTGTTCCTGCTTTATATAATTGTACTTTGATTTTATTTGATTGCCATGCATGTATAATAGAATCAATCCATTCCCATGAAGTTTCAATTTCTTCTTTCGATACAAATAATGATTGATCGTTTTTCATACTTTCAAATAATAATCTTTCATATGCGTCTGGAATTTCATCTTGTATGATATCTCTATAATCAAATTTTAATATTGAATTTTTTAATTTATATTTAGAATTTATATCAGGTTTTTTATTGCAAAAATTTATTTCTATTCCTTCATTTGGTTCTATTCGAATCTTGATTTGGTTTTGATAATCATTTTTTATGTGATGATTAAATACCGAATGTGTGATATTTTTTAACTGAATGATAATTTCAGTTTTTTTACAATCCAGTCGTTTTCCTGTCTTTAAATAAAACGGGACTCCAAACCATTGTTCGTTATCAATGTTTGCTTGAATTAATACAAATGTTTCAATATCACTATTTTTTTTTGCTCCTTTTTCTTCAATATAAGCAGGTACTATTTTACCGTCAATAACACCGGAGGTATATTGGCCTCGTATTGTATTTTGATAAATATTCGTTGTATTAATTTTACGTAGTGATTTTAAAACTTGAATTTTTTTTTTTTTAATATTTTTCGAATTGAGTTGTTTTGGTATCGACATAGTAATTAAACTTAATATTTGTAATAAATGATTTTGTACCATATCTCGTGTTTGTCCAATTTCATCAAAATAATTCCACCGGTTTTCAACTCCTACAGTTTCTGAAACAGAAATCTTTACATATTCAATATTTTTATTATTCCAAATATTGTAAAATATTGGATTTGAAAAACGTAATGTTAGTAAATTTAATATTGTCTCTTTTCCTAAGTAATGATCAATTCTGTATATTTGATCTTCTTTAAAATATGTATTTAATGTATGATGAATATTTTTTGATGATTGTAATGATGTACCTATCGGTTTTTCTACAATAATTTTATTAGGGGGTTTATTATATTGAATGGTTCCTAATCCTATACAAATATTATTAAATTTATTAGGTGGAACAGCAAAATAATAAATTTTTGTATTACTCGATGTTAATAATATATTTTTTAAATTAAAAAATTTTTCCGTTTGTGTAACATCTAATTTGTAAAAGTATAATTTTTCTTTAAAATTATTCCAAATATTAATATCAATAGTATTTTTATAAAAAATATTTAATGATTTTAAAACTATTTCGGTATATTTATTTTGATTCCAATTAGCACGACCTATACCAATAATACGACTGTTTTTGCACAATAGGTTTTTTTTTTCTAAATTATATAATGCAGGTATTAACTTTCTACAAGATAAATCACCCTTTGCGCCAAATATTACTATATCATATGGTTGTATGTTATTTATTTTCATATATCCCCCCTTTTATTTTTTATACATTTTATGCTTGGGAACATTCAATATAAATATTAAATGAATAAATTAAAAATAATTTTTTTGAAATTGACGTAAATATATATATTTTAATAAATTTAAATGTATATTTTTTGTTAAATATTTTATATAATTATTTATTATACGTATAATTACTTACAATTAATAATTTTAAATATTATTTTCTTTTTATAAAAATGGTTAATAAAAAATGAGTTTAAAAAAAATTAGAAGAACAAAAATAGTCATCACTTTGGGTCCATCTACAGATGAAAATGATAATCTTGAGAAAGCAATTTTAGCAGGTGCAAGTATATTACGTTTAAATTTTTCTCATGGTACACAAGCAGAGCATGAACGTCGAGCCTATCATGCATTTAAGATTATTAAAAAAATAGGTTGTCATGTAGCACTCTTAGGAGACTTGCAAGGACCAAAAATTAGAATTACTAGTTTTAAAAAAAAATATGTATTTCTCGTACCTGGTAAAATTTTTGTATTAAATGCAAATTTAAAAGTTGATGCAGGTGATGAAAAACAAGTTGGAATAGATTACAAAAAATTATATAAGGATTTAAAAGTTAGTGATATTTTATTATTAGATGACGGGCGTATACAATTAGAAGTGATAGATATTTATCAAAAAAAAATTTTTACTAAAGTGCTAATTGGGGGGAAATTATCAAATAATAAAGGTGTAAATAAATTAGGAGGTGGATTATCTGCAGATTCTTTAACAGAAAAAGATAAAAATGATATACTTATTGCATCTAATATTGGTGTTGATTATTTATCAGTATCATTTCCCAGTCATCCAAGAGATTTAATGTTGGCACGAGAATTATCTAGTGCTGTCGGTAATAATCCAAAAATTATTGCAAAAATAGAACGAGCTGAAGTAGTTTCTAATATTGATACTATGAAAAGAATGATTTTAGCATCAGATGCAATTATGGTTGCAAGAGGTGATTTAGGTGTAGAAATTGGTGATTCTGAATTAATAGGTGTACAAAAAACATTAATAAAATATGCAAGACAATTAAATCGAATAGTGATAACAGCAACACAAATGATGGAATCAATGGTATATAATCCTATTCCAACACGAGCTGAAGTTATGGATGTTGCTAATGCTGTTTTAGATGGTACTGATGCAGTTATGCTATCTTCTGAAACTGCAACTGGAAAATATCCTTCTGAAACAGTACAAGCTATGTCTAATATATGTTTAGGTGCAGAAAAAATACCAAGTATGCATGTATCTAAACATAGAATAGGTATGAAATTTGATAATATCGAAGAAACTATTACAATGTCTGCTATGTATTCTGCAAATCATTTATATGGAGTTAGTGCAATTATTACATTAACAGAATCTGGATTAAGTGCTTTATTAACTTCTAGAATTAGTTCTGGTTTACCTATTTTTGCATTATCAAAATATCAAAGTGTTTTAAATTTAGTTTCGTTATATCGTGGAGTCGTTCCTATTTATTTTAATAGTCCTTACAAAGATTTACAAGTAGCCAATGATGCAATTTTATTACTTTTAAAAAAAAATCTATTACGAAACGGCGATATCATTATTATTACACAAGGTGATATTATGGGACAATCTGGAAAAACAAATATTCATAGAATTTTACAAGTATAATACTAAAAATATATTACATATTTTTATGCGATTTAGTATACTACATGTTTAGAGAAATTTTTACATATTAATAATTATCATATGAATCTATTAATAAAATTAGAAAATGTTTATGTTAATTTATGTAATCGTAATATTTTAACAAATATATCATTATCATTATATTCAAACAATATTGTAACTTTAATTGGTCCCAATGGTGCAGGAAAATCTACATTAATTCAAGTAATTTTGAATTTATTATCTCCTAGTGCAGGTTCAATATTTCGTGCTTCAAATTTAAAAATTGGTTATGTTCCTCAAAAATTTACTTTTGATAATAATTTTCCAATTTCAGTAAATAAATTTATGAATTTATCGGTCCGGGTCAATAAAACAGAAATTTTATATACTTTAAATAAATTAAATATTGCACATTTAAAAAATATGCAAATGAATACATTATCTGGTGGAGAGATGCAAAAAGTTTTTTTAGCCCGTGCATTATTAAATCATCCACAATTATTGATTTTAGACGAACCAGTACAAGGTATGGATATAAATAGCCAAATTTCTTTTTATAAATTAATTAATCAATTAAAAAAAGACCTGTCATATACAATATTAATTGTATCACATGATTTAAATTTTGTTATGGCACAGACTGACGAAGTAATTTGCTTAAATAAACATATTTGTTGTTCAGGTACTCCAAAAGCGATTACAAAAAATTTAAAATTCATTGCATTATTTGGTTCTATACCATACAATGAATTAGCGTTATATTCACATTACCACAATCATACACATAATTTTTAAACTAATATGGATTTTTTTTGAGCATGTTGAAATGTATAAAAATTATTTTCTAATTTGGATTGCAGGATTGTTATTGTCTGTTTGTTGTGGACCGTTAGGGGCATTTATTTTATGGAGAAAAATATCATCGTTTGGTAACACATTATCTCATGCTTCGTTGTTAGGATTATCAATTGCATTATTACTTAAAATAAATGTTTTATTAGCTGTGTTAACTACTTTATTTTTTTTAACAGTAGTAATTATTTATATTGAACATATTTCGAGTTTAAATTTAGATACGATATTAGCAATCGTAACATATAGTTCATTATCGCTTGGTATGATTATTTTACATATTATTTCAAAAAACGAACAAGCGGATCTTACAAAATATTTATTGGGTAATCTACTAGAATTAAAATTTATTGATATTAACATAATTTTTTTTATAACACTGATTATTTCATCTGTTGTTATTATTTTATGGAAATCAATTTTATTAATGATTATTAATGCAGAACTTGCTTGTGTAGATGGGATTAATGTTTTTAATGTACGCTTAATTTTAATGTTATTAATTACTTTATTAATTGGTATATCAACTACTTTAATTGGTGCATTATTAATTACTGCAATATTAATTATTCCTGCAGCAATTGCACAAAGATTTTCTACTTCACCTGAACTAATGGTATTATTTTCAATAATCATTAATATAATTGCAATTACTATAGGAATTTTTATTAATATATTTTATAATATTCCAATTAGTCCAGTAATTATACTTTTAGAATCAATATTTTTTATAATTAGTTTAATAATGTAAAATATCGTATAATTTAGTTTTTCTGATGTATAAATATATTACAATTAATTAATTAGATAGGATGGTGCTCCTGTCATGAGACAGGTAGAAGTATTTGTTTTGGGAAAAGCTATAACATCTTTAATATTATTGTTATTCGTTAATAACATAACTAATCTATCTAATCCTAATGCAATACCTGCATGAGGTGGAGTACCATATTTTAATGCATTAATAAAAAAATGAAATGGATCCTCTTTTTTTTCTGTAGATATATTTAGAATTTCAAAAATCATTTTCTGAATTTTGACGTCATGTATACGTACAGAACCTCCTCCTATTTCATATCCATTAATTACTAAATCATAAGAATTTGCGATTATTGAATTTAAGTTATTATTTTTAATATGCCTAATATCAAAATTTTTAGGTGCGGTAAATGGATGATGTGTTGTTGTGAAAGAATTATCTTGGTTTTTTTGAAACATTGGAAAATCCGTAATCCATATAGGTTTCCAATTATTTTTTTTAATTAAATCTAGTTTTTTTGCAATATAATTTTTTATTATTTGAAATAATTGATAAATAATTTCTTTTCTTCCAGAGATTATTAATATAATATCATTATTATGAGAATTTATCTTATGAATAATATTAGTGATAATTTTTTTTTGAAAAAAAATATCAGAAATTTTTATATCATACTGATTATCATATATATTTTTTACATAGATATAAAAGTGATATAATATATTATATTTTTTAATCATTTGATTAAGATCATTTATATTTTCTTGAGTAAATTTTAAAATACCTTGAGGAATAATTATAGCAACTATTTTTTCGTTATTTACAGATTTATTATATTGATTGACATGAATAAATTTTTTAATATTATGTAATATGATTGGATTTCTTAAATCCGGTTTATCAGAACCGTATTTTTTCATAGATTCTTGAAAGGTTATACATGGAATAGTATTGATTTCATAATTTAAAAAATTTTTCCATAACATTTTAACGATCGATTCTGTAAGTTGTTTTATATAAATTTCATCAATAAAAGCCGCTTCTATATCAATTTGTGTAAATTCGGGCTGCCGATCTGATCTTAAATCTTCATCACGAAAGCATCTGGCAATTTGATAATATTTATCAATTCCCGCTATCATAAATAATTGTTTAAAAATTTGAGGTGATTGAGATAATGCGTAGTATTTTTTTTGATGTATTCTGCTAGATACTAAATAATTTTTGGCGCCTTCCGGAGTTAATTTAACTAATACTGGAGTTTCAATATCTATAAATTTTTTTTTGTTTAAAAATTTTCGTATATATTGAACGATTTTGTGTCGTATTTTTAAATTTTTAAACATTGTTGATCTACGTAAATCTAAATATCGATATTTTAAGCGAACTTTTTCTTCATTAATGTTATTTATATCTAAAGGTAAAATCTGGGAAATGTTTATAATATTTAAATTTGTTGCATGAATTTCTATGTTTCCAGTATACATACTTAAATTTTGGTGATTTTTTTTTCTTTTTTTTACTATTCCTGAAATTTGAATACAAAATTCATTTTTTAGTTTTAACGCATCTTGAAAAATTTCATCTTTTTTAGAATGGAAAAATATTTGTATAATACCTGTACAATCTCTTAAATCAATAAATATGAAATTTCCAAAATTTCTTTTACGATCCACCCAACCACATAATGTTACTTTTTTATCAATATCAGATACTGTAAGATTACCACAATATTTTGTACGCATAAAATTTTCACCTGTAATAAAATTTAATTCTGATTATTTACTTCGGAAGATAATTCTTCCTTTACTTAAATCATAAGGAGTTAATTCCACAATTACTTTATCTCCGGTTAATATTCGAATATAATTTTTTCGCATTTTTCCAGATATATGCGCCGTAATAATATGTCCATTTTCAAGCTTAACTTTAAACATTGTATTTGGTAATGTATCTATGATACTACCTTGCATTTCCATATTATGTGTTTTAATCATATATTTTACCTTATTTATAATGATTTTATTGAATTTATTTTATTTAAATATTTTTCTGCATCTAATGCAGCCATACAACCACTTGCTGCAGAAGTAATTGCTTGTTTATAAATATGATCTACAACATCACCAGCGGCAAATACTCCTGGTATATTTGTTTGTGTATTTATATTTTTTATTTTTTTTTGTATTTTAATATATCCATTTTCCATTTCTATTTTATTATAAAAAATTTTAGTATTTGGAATACTTCCAATTGCAATAAACAAAGCTTGGATAGAAATAGTTTTTTTTTGATAAATATTTTTAGTACAATTCATTTCAATTTCGACAATATTTTTTTTTTTTTTAATAATTTTGCTAATAATAAAATTGGTATGTAATACAATATTTCCTATTTCTATTTTTTTATTTAATCGATCTATTAGTATTTTTTCTGCTGTAAATATTTCTCGTCGATGTATTATATGTACTTTAGAAGCAATATTTGACAAATATAAAGCTTCTTCTATAGCAGTATTACCTCCTCCAACAACAGCAACTTCTTGCGATTTATAAAAAAAACCATCACATGTTGCACATGTTGATATACCTTTACCCATTAATTCTTTCTCTTCTGGTAATCCTAAATAACGTGGAGATGATCCTGTTGCTATAATTACTGATAAACTAATATATTTTTCTTTTTCACAATATATTTGGAATTTTTTTTTTGAAAAATCAACATCAATAACTTGATCATAAATAATGTTTGTTTGTAAAGATAATGCATGTTGTTCCATATCATGCATTAAATCATATCCTGTTGTTAATTTAAATCTACCAGGCCAATTTTCAATCTTATCTGTTTGTATTAATTGTCCGCCTTTTTGCAAACCAGTAATTAACAGTGGTTTCAAATTAGCACGTGCAGCATATATAGCAGCAGTATACCCTGCAGGACCTGATCCAATAATAATTAATTTATATAATTGATTTTTTAATCCCATAATAAAAATCTCATTAATTTTATGAAATAAAATAATTTTTTTGTTATATATATATATAAAATATTTTTCTTTTCTTTGTAATGATAAAATACGATAATATATTATTTTTTATTATATATTTAATAATTATATCACTGGTATATTGATATGTTATATTAAATATATTAATTAAAATATGAAAAATATTATGCTTGATCCACATTTATTACGTAATGTTTCTAATTTGGTTGTTAAAAAATTAAAAAATCGAAATTTCGTGTTAAATGCAAAACATTTAAATTATATGGAAAAAAATCGTAAAGAACTGCAAATTGAAGTAGAAAAATTAAGATATAAATATAATAAATTATCCAAAATTATTGGTTCAAAAAATATTACCCCAGAAGATTTAATTAATGTAAAAAATAAAGTATGTAATATTAAAAAAATATTATCCACTAAAAATAATGTATTAAAAAAATTTCAAAAAGATATAAAAAATTTTATATCTTGTATACCCAATATACCTGATAATACTGTACCAATTGGTAATAATGGAAATCATAATATTGAAATTTCTTATTGGGGAAAAATAAAAAATTATAATTTTAATATTCTTGATCATGTGGAATTAGGAAATAAGATTAATGGTTTTGATTGGCTTACAGCATCAAAAATTTCTGGTTCAAGATTTGTCATAATGAAAAATAAAATTGCTTTATTGTATCGAGCTATAGGACAATTTATGTTAGATGTACATACAATGCAACATGGATATTTAGAAACAAATATACCATATTTAGTAAATTCAGATAGTATGTATGGTACAGGTCAATTACCTAAATTCAAGAAAGAATTATTTTATGTGTCTACAATACATCAAAAACAAAAAAATAACAAGTATATTTTAATACCAACTGCAGAGGTGCCATTAACAAATTTATTTCAAAATATTTTATTACAAATAAATGATTTACCAGTTATGTTAACTGCATATTCTCCTTGTTTTCGTGCAGAAAGCTTATCTTATGGACAAGATACAAGAGGTTTAATTCGTATGCATCAATTTGATAAAGTAGAAATATTTCATTTAACTCGTCCTGAATATTCTATGCAGAGTTTAGAAATATTAACATCACATGCAGAAAATATATTAAAACTATTAAAATTACCATATAGAAAAATATTGTTATGTACTGGAGATCTTGGTTTTACATCTACTAAAACATATGATTTAGAAGTTTGGTTTCCTGCTCAAAATAAATATCGTGAAATATCATCTTGTTCTAATATGTCAGATTTTCAAACAAGAAGAATAAATGCAAAATATTTTCATAAAAAAAAAAAAAAAAAATTTTTATTACATACAATTAACGGTTCAGGATTAGCTGTTGGTAGAACATTAGCTGCTATTTTAGAAAATTATCAAAATATTGATGGATCAGTAACTATACCGGACGTATTAAGAAAAAAATATATGAATGGTATGACTTTTTTAAATTAATTTTTCATTATTCAAGTATCTTTAAAAATTATGTTAATAAATATGGACAAAAAAATATATAATTTTAGCGCTGGACCTGCTATGCTTCCAGAAGAAGTATTACAAAAAGTAAAAAAAAGTTTTTTAAATTGGAATAAAATTGGTGCATCAATTATAGAAATTAGTCATAGAAGTCCAGAATTTCATATTATTATTCAAAATGCTGAACAATATTTAAGAGAATTATTAAGTATTTCTGATGAATATGCTATACTGTTTTGCCAAGGAGGTGCTAGAGGTCAATTTTCTGCTATACCTATGAATTTATTAAATCAATTAAACTGTGCTGATTATATTGATAGTGGTTATTGGTCTTATCAGGCAATGTTAGAGGCAAAAAAATATTGTTTTCCTAATCATATTAACGTTAAAAAATATGTTAATGGAAAAGTTATGATTTTAAAAATGGAAAAATGGTTACTGCATACACATGCAAATTACATTCATTATTGTCCTAATGAGACAATAGACGGTGTTGCAATACACGAAGAACCGAATTTTAAAGATAAAATTATTATAGGAGATTTTTCATCATCTTTGTTATCAAGAAATATTAATGTTAATAAATATGATTTAATTTATGCCAGTGCTCAAAAAAACCTTGGCCCTGCTGGTATTACCATTGTAATTATCAAAAAAAAAATATTAAAATATAGTAATCCGTATATACCATCAATTTTAAATTATAAAAACATTTTTGCTTCTCATTCTATGTTCAATACCCCAGTTACATTTTCATGGTATGTAATTAGTTTAGTATTACAATGGGTAAAAAAGAAAGGTGGAATAAATTTTTTTGAAAAATTAAATTATAAAAAATCAAAATTATTATATCAAACTATTGATAATAGTAATTTTTATTTTAATACCGTTCATCCAAACAATCGATCACACATGAATGTTACTTTTTATTTAAAAGATCAAAATCTGAACCATCTCTTTTTAAGTAAAGCAAATGAATCAGGATTAATATTTTTAAAAGGACATAAAGTAATCGGTGGTTTCCGTGCTTCTATTTACAATGCTATGCCTTTATCTGGAGTAAAAAAATTAACTGCATTTATGAAGGATTTTGAATATAAATTTCGATAAAAATAAATTATTTAATATAAATATATATTTTTTATTTTAGGAGATGTAATAAAAATGGTTAATTTTTTAACTTTAAAACCAATAGATAAAATATCTGGTAGCATACAATTGCCAGGTTCAAAAAGTATTTCAAATCGGGTATTATTACTATCAGCAATATCTGATGGTACAACTTATATAAAAAATTTATTATATAGTGATGATATTATTTATATGTTAAATGCATTAAGAAAAATTGGTATAAAATATCGTTTATTTAATAAAACAGAATGTATCATTTGGGGATGTAAAAATATTTTTCAGTATAAACCCAATATTTCACTATTTTTAGGAAACGCTGGTACTGCAGTACGTCCTCTTACTGCAATTTTATCATTACAAAAAAATAAAATTATTATTACAGGTGATGATAGAATGAAAGAACGTCCAATTAAAGATTTAATTGATGCTTTACAACAAGGTGGAGGGAATATTGAATACTTAGAACAAAAAAATTATTTACCAATATGTTTAAAAGGAGGTTTTTCTGGAGGAAATATTTTTATTAATGGAGATATTTCAAGTCAATTTTTAACATCTTTATTAATAGCTGCACCATTAGCTAATGTAGATACTAATATTATTATCCGAGGAACTTTAGTTTCAATTCCATACATTGATATAACATTAAAAATTATGCAGGATTTTGGAATTATCGTACATAATTATGATTATAAAAAATTTTATATTCCTGCAAAACAAAAATATAAATCTCCAAAAGAATATTATATAGAAGGTGATGCATCTTCTGCAACTTATTTTCTTGCCGCTGCTGCTATTAAAGGTCGATATATTAAAGTTAAAGGAATTAATAAATATAGTATCCAAGGAGATATAAAATTTATTGATGTACTTAAAAAAATGGGAGCAAAAATCATTTGGGGTAGAAATTATGTTGAGTGTATAAAAAAAAACATATTAAAAGGTATTAATTTAGATGCAAATACTATACCTGATGCTGCTATGACTATTGCTATGCTTGCATTATTTACTGATGGTTCTAGTACAACAATTAAAAATATATATAATTGGAGAGTTAAAGAAACAGATAGATTACATGCAATGGCAACAGAGTTAAAAAAAGTAGGTGCAATTGTTACAGAAGGTAAAGATTTTATAATTATCCATCCTCCTAAAAAAATTATTTATTCTAAAATTAATACTTATAATGATCATAGAATAGCTATGTGTTTTTCTTTAATTGCTTTATCAAATCAATCTGTCACAATTATTAACCCTGAGTGTGTATCAAAAACTTTTCCAAATTTTTTTAATTTATTCAATAAAATTAGTCATTGGAAAAAATAATTATCTTACATGTATTATATAATCTGTTTAATTTTATTATAATTTATGAGACTTTTAAATGATACAGCTAGCTCCTGTAATTACAATCGATGGACCCAGCGGATCAGGAAAAAGTGTTTTATCGCAAGCACTTGCTAAACATTTAAAATGGTTTAATTTAGAATCTGGAATGATTTATAGAATACTTGCTTGTTTATTTTTAAAAAAAAAAAGTGTCATTTCAGAAAAAAATTTAACTTATTTATTAAAAGATTTAGACCGTTATTTTATTTATAATCATGGTAAAATATGTCATCTTGTTATAAAAGAATTTTTAAAATACGATATTATGTCATATGAAGTAACAAATCTTGCATCTCAATTATCTACTATTGCATATGTTAGAAATAATTTATTAATTAAACAAAGATTATTTCGTAAATATCCTGGATTAGTTGCCAATGGTCGCGATATGGGAACAACGGTATTTCCAGATGCTATAATAAAATTTTTTTTACAAGCTGAATTAAAACATCGCGTATTTCGAAGAATGCATGAGCTAAAAAAAAAAGGATTTTCAGTACATTTTAAAGAATTATTTTTTCAAATCCAAAAAAGAGATAATCGCGATATTAAAAGAAAAAATTCTCCATTAAAACCAGCATGTAACGCAATTATAATTGATTCTAGTAATATGACAGCTATAGAAGTTTTTAAATTAGCTATAAATTATATACATGCTATTATAAAAATTTAAGCATCTTCTTTCTATAATTAGGATGATTATAGATAATTTCAATTAACTTATTTTACATGAAGTAAAATAGT
The DNA here is from genome assembly GCF_005080725.1 of Buchnera aphidicola (Sarucallis kahawaluokalani). Classification (NCBI taxonomy): domain Bacteria; kingdom Pseudomonadati; phylum Pseudomonadota; class Gammaproteobacteria; order Enterobacterales; family Erwiniaceae; genus Buchnera; species Buchnera aphidicola. Next base: position 236,950 of record NZ_CP032999.1, on the reverse strand, counting down.
TATTCAACCTAATAATTATAAAAAATTGATATGAATGAAACATTTTTACAATTACTTGAAGAATCTTTAAAAAAAATTAAAACTAAAAATGGATCAATTATTACCGGAACAGTAATAGCCATTCAGAAAGATACAGTATTAATTGATTCAGGTCTAAAATCTGAATCTTATGTTCCAATTGAACAATTTCGTAATAAATTCGGAACTTTAGAAATTAAAATTGGTGACCATGTTGATGTTGCTTTGGATGCAATAGAAGATGGTTTTGGAGAAACAATATTATCAAGAGAAAAAGCAAAAAAACATGAATCATGGATCAAATTAGAACAAGCATATGAAAAATCTGCAGTGATTACAGGTATTATTAGCGGTAAAGTAAAAGGTGGTTTTACTGTTGAATTAAATGATTTACGTGCTTTTTTACCTGGTTCATTGGTAGATATTCGTCCAATTAAAGATACCGGTTATTTAGAAAATAAAGAATTAGAATTTAAAGTCATTAAATTAGATCAAAAAAGAAATAATGTTGTTGTATCACGAAAGGCAGTTATTGAATCTGAAACAAGTGCTGAAAGAGATCAATTATTATTAAATTTACAAGAAGGAATACAAGTTAAAGGTATTATAAAAAATTTAACTGATTATGGTGCATTTGTTGATTTAGGAGGTGTAGATGGATTATTACATATTACTGATATGGCATGGAAACGCGTTAAACATCCCAGTGATATTGTAAGTATTGGAGATGAAATTTTTGTTAAAATATTAAAGTTTGATCGAGAAAAAACTAGAGTATCATTAGGGTTAAAACAATTAAGTGAAGATCCTTGGAATTCAATTTTAGATAGATACCATGAAGGTAAAAAGGTTGATGGTAGAGTAACAAATTTAACCGATTATGGTTGTTTTGTTGAAATCGAAGAAGGTATAGAAGGTTTAGTACATATTTCTGAAATGGATTGGACAAATAAAAATATTCATCCAACTAAAGTAGTAAATGTTTCTGATATTGTTAAAGTAATGATATTAGATATTGATGCCGAAAAAAGGCGTATTTCATTAGGAATTAAACAATGTAAACCAAATCCATGGGAATTATTTGCTAAAATTAATGGAAGAGGAGTTCATGTTAAAGGAAAAATTAAATCAATCACTGATTTTGGTATTTTCATAGGGTTGCCAGGTGGAATTGATGGATTAGTACATTTATCAGACCTGTCATGGAAAAATGCAAATGAAAAAGAATTATCAAAATACAAAAAAGGTGATGATATTACTGCTGTAGTATTACAAGTAGATCCAGAAAGAGAAAGAATTTCTTTAGGAATTAAACAATTAAAAGAAGATACTTTTAGTAAATATATTCAAAATTATAAAAGAGAAGATATTGTTCCAGGTAAAGTAGTGAATTTTACAAATCAAATTATTTATGTAAAATTAGCTAACGATGTTATTGGTACTATTAATGCTAAAAATAATATAAAATTTTTAAAAATAGATGATTTTATTGAATGTAAATTCAATAAATTTGATCGTAAAAATCGTACTATTCATGTAATTTTTTATAAAAAATGCGAAAAAAAATATTTTTATAATAAATTTAGAAATGATATCTTCTTTAAAGAAATACCAAAAATATTTGATTAAAATAATTATTTTATTATAATTATAAAGAAACTAAGTTATAAAATACTACATAATTAACTTAGTTTCTAATGTAAGGAGTATAATCTTGAAAAGATTTATTATCACGGCAAATTGGAAATTAAATGGAAATAATTTTTTAATAAACAATTTTATTCAAAACATAAAAAATTATTTGTCTAAAAATATTATTACTAATACTATAATTTTTGCACCTCCTATACCATATATTAATAATATAAAAGATCAAATAAAAAATAAACACTTTTTTTTAGGAGCACAAAATGTCGATACAAATTTATTTGGAGCATTTACAGGCGAAATTTCTATTAATATGTTACAAGATATTAATGTTCAATATGTAATTATTGGACATTCTGAACGAAGATTATTTCATAATGAAAGTAATGAATATATTGCAAAAAAATTTCAAATTATTAAATCGAAAAATATGATACCAATATTATGTATAGGTGAAAATATTCAAGAAAAATCTTCTAAAAAATCTGAAATAGTTTGTCAAAAACAACTTGATGTAATATTAAAATTATCTGATGAGAATATATTTAAAAATTCTATCATTGCTTATGAACCTGTTTGGGCTATTGGAACTGGAAAAACTGCCGATATACAATATATTTGTAAAATGCATCAATTTATTAAAAAATATATTACAGAGAATAGTAATGTCCATACCAATGAAATTATAATACAATATGGAGGATCTGTTAATCTCAGTAACATTCAAAATTTTCTAAATATTGATGAAATAAATGGGGTACTATTAGGTAATTCATCTTTAAATTATAATCAATTTATTAAAATCATTGAAATAGTTAATCAAACATATAATAAATAATCATGTACTTTCTTATACAGTACTGTAATTGAAGCGCCGGTGTTTCCCGGCACTTAAAATGCAATATATTAATACAGTTTTTTTGCCATTGTCAACCAATTTTTTTTAATTTTTTTTTTTTTATTGTTAATAGCAATATCTAAATCATAATAGATAATTTTTTCATTTTTAATTCCTAAACATTTTCCTCCATAGCCTTGTAATATCTTTGAAATTGCATAATGTCCCATTCTAGATGCTAAAATACGATCATATGCAACTGGAACTCCACCTCTTTGTATATGTCCTAAAATTGTAGCTCTAGTTTCTTGATGAGTATTTTTTTCAATATATTGAGCCAATTTATCGACATCACAAATACATTCTGTAATTGCTATAATTGCATGTTTTTTACCCTTTTTTATACTTTCTTTGATGTCTTGTAATAGTAATTCCTGTTTAAAATTTGTTTCTGGTAAGACAATAAACTCACATCCTCCTGCAATTGCAGCAGATAAAGTTAAATTACCACAATTTCGACCCATCACTTCAACTATAGAAATACGTTGATGTGAAGAAGATGTATCTCTTAATCGATCAATAGCTTCTACTATAGTTTGTAATGCTGTAAAATACCCAATCGTATAGTCTGTTCCAAAAATATCATTATCAATTGTACCAGGTAAACCAATACATGGTATACCTATTTCTGTAATTTTTTTTGCTCCAATATAAGAACCATCTCCTCCTATAACAATTACAGCATCAATTTTTGCACGTTTTATATTTTGAATTGCTATAGTACGAATTTCATGTTTATGAAATTCGGGAAATCTTGCAGAACCGAGAAATGTACCTCCGCGATTAATAATATTAGAAACACTATTACGATTTAATGGAATCATACGATTCTGATACAATCCTAAATATCCATCATATATACCAAAAATTTCTAGCTGTTCATTTAAACCTGTTCGTACTATAGAACGAATAGCAGCATTCATTCCAGGAGCATCACCACCACTTGTTAATACACCTATTTTTTTAATCATATATTTTTAATTCTTATACAGATATTAAATATAAAATATAACATTATTCATCCTTTAAAAAAGAATATTTTTTTAAGCATTGATCATTAGAAAAATTATATATCATAGGAATTCCAGTTGGAATATGTAAATCAAAGACTTCTTGATCATTTAGATCAGATAAATATTGTATTAATGCTCTTAAGGAATTTCCATGCGCAACAATTAAAATTTTTTTTCCGCTTTTTATATTTGGAAAAATATATTCTTCCCAAAATGGCATTAATCTTTGTAGAGTCAATTTAATGCTTTCAGCAACAGGAATATTATTTTTTTCCAAATTATCATATCTTCGATCATAATATACAGAAGCATGTTTGTTTTTTTCTATACGTGGAGGAATCTCAGTAAAACTCCTACGCCATTTTTGTACTTGATCTGCTCCATATTTCAAAATAATAGATTCTTTGTTCAATCCTTGTAAATCACCATAATGTCTTTCATTTAATCTCCATGTCTTTTTTACTGGTAACCATACTTGTTCTAATTCATATAATATTAACCATAAAGTATGAATTGCTCTTTTTAAAACAGAAGTATAGCAAATATCAAATGTAAAATTTTTTTTTTTTAACAATTTTCCAGCTGATATAGCTTCTTTTATACCTTGTAATGATAATTTTACATCTGTCCAACCTGTAAATTGATTTAATTTATTCCATGTACTTTCACCATGTCGGATTAAAATTAATTGATTTTTCTTCATATACTTCCCCTGGATTTATTGTTCAGTTAATATAAAATGAATTTAAAATAAAAAATATTTTTATATCTATAAATCAAGTAAAATACGAGTAGGATCTTCTAATAAATTTTTTATAGTCTTTAAAAAACTTACTGCTTCTTTTCCGTCAATAATACAATGATCATAAGATAATGCTATGTACATCATAGGAGCAATTTTAATTTTATTATCAATAGCTATTACACGTTCTTGAATAGCATGTATACCCAAAATAGCAACCTGTGGTGGATTAATAATTGGAGTAGATAATAACGAACCAAAAATTCCACCATTAGTAATTGTAAAATTCCCACCTATTAAATCTGATAATTCTAACTTCCCTTGATTACCTTTTGAAATAAAAGATTGAATTTTTTTTTCAATGTCTGATATAGACATGTAATTTACATCTTTTAAAATTGGAGTTACTAAACCTTTGGTTGTTGAAATTGCAATATTGATATCAAAATATTTATAATATACCATTTCTTTATTTTCAATTTTTGCATTTATCATTGGGAAAATTTTTAAAGCTTCTACAGTAGATTTAATAAAAAAAGGCATAAAACCTAATCGTATATTATATTTTTTTTCAAAAATATTTCTATATTTATTACGAATTTTGATTATTTTCTGCATATTAACTTCATTAAATGTTGTAAGCATAGCTGTATTATGCATAGTATGTAATAACTTTTCTGAAATTCTTTTACGTATCATACTAATTGGTACACGTTCTTCACGAAGTGATTCTACTTTAGATATATATTTTTTTTCGTTTTGTTTTAATTGATTTTTTATATTTGATGTAGTGATATTAAAATTACTATTTTTAGCAAGGCTTCTCCTAACTGACGGACTTAATTGAGTAACATAATTTTTAATTGTATCGCTACATATTTTTTGTATTGTCTTGTCTTGCACATTCGTAATATTATGTGTATTATTTTTTTCTATATTTTTCGTTTCTTTAACATATCCTAAAATTTGTTTACTATTAACTATATTACCTTGTTGTTGTAATATTTTTGTTAAAATGCCTTGCACTTGTGACGGAACCTCTAAGATTACTTTTTCGGTTTCTATATCTACTAGTATTTCATCTTGTTCGACGATATCCCCAATTTTTTTATACCATTTAACAACAGTGGCTTGAGTCACTGATTCTGGTAGTTCTGGAACTAAAATATGAATTTCTTTCATATAAATTTTCTCATAATTAAATATTCAAAGCATCAGAAATAATCTGTTTTTGTTGTTTTTGATGTATAGAAATACAGCCTACTGCAGTAGCAGCAGTTGCAGAACGACCAATATATCTCACAGAAATATTTTGAGGTATTATATTTTTTAGTTTATGATATATATAATACCATGCACCTTGATTTTTTGGTTCTTCTTGACACCAGTGAATTTCTTTAATATATGAATACTCATTCAATAACTGTAATATTTCATTCTTTGGAAACGGGTATAATTGTTCAATGCGAATTATAACAATATATTTAATGTTATGCATTTTTAACATGACTAATAATTCGTAATATATTTTTCCTGAACAAAAAATTATTTTTTTTATATTATTATTTTTACTATAATTAATATTTCTTAAGATACATTGAAAACTATTTTTTTGAAGTTCTAAAAAATTTGAGTATGCCATAGAATTCCTTAGTAAGGATTTTGGAGTAAAAATAATTAATGGCATATAAGTCAACGACAAAGCTTGTTGCATTAAAATATGATACATTTGTGCTGCAGTAGAAGGAATACAAATTCTCATATTATTTTGAGCAGATAATTGTAAAAATCTTTCCAATCTTGCTGAAGAATGTTCTGGACCCTGACCTTCATACCCATGAGGTAAATATAATATTAATTTTGATTTTATACCCCACTTTTGTTCTCCAGAGCTGATAAATTGATCTATAACAACTTGTGCTCCATTAACAAAATCACCAAATTGTGCCTCCCATATATTAATTGTATTATGTGAATCAATAGAATAACCATATTCAAATGCTAATATCGCTTCTTCTGAAAGTGCAGAATTACAAATATGAAATTTGCTTTTGCAATTTTTAATAGCTTGTAAAGGAATATAACTTAAACCAGTATTCTGGTCATATAATATGGAATGTCTATGAAAAAATGTACCTCTTCCAACATCTTCTCCCGATAATCTACATGATATTCCGTGAGATAATATATTTGCATATGCAAGATTTTCAGCAGAACCCCAGTCTAATAAATTATTTTCAGTAAACATTCTTTTACGTTCTTGATATATTTTTAAAACACGTTCATGTACTATAATGTTATCAGGTATATTATTGATTTGTAAAAATAAATTTTTTAAATTAATTTTCTTTGAAATTATATTTCCAGCGTGGTAATTTTTTTTATTTGTATTTTTTATGCTTGGTTGCATACTTAATAAATCAATTTTTTTTCTTGTAGTAATAATTGTATTATTAAAATAATTCATATCAATGATATTTTTTAATTCTAAATGTTTAGCATATATTTTACATACTGTTGGATGTTGTTGAATACTTTGATACATTATTGGTTGTGTTACATTAGGATCATCTGCTTCATTATGCCCTCTTCTACGATAACAAAAAAGATCAATAAAAACATCTTTTTTAAATTTATATTTAAAATCTAATGCTAGTTTTGTAATGAAAATAACAGATTCCGGGTAATCTGCATTAACATGAAAAATCGGTATTTGTATCATTTTTGCAACATCTGTACAATATCGGCTAGATCTTATATCTTTTACACTTGACGTAGTAAAACCGATTTGATTATTTATAATAATATGTAAAATACCTCCAACAGTGTAATTTCTAGTGTTTGAAATATTTAATAATTCTTGAATTACTCCTTGACCTGTAATAGCAGCATCTCCATGAATATTGATTGGTAATATAACATCTGTATTAATTTTTTCAAAACTATCAATATATGCACGGGCAGCACCCATAATAACTGGATTAATGATTTCTAAATGAGAAGGATTAGGTTTTAAATCAATTTCTATACATTTATCTTTTATGTGTAATTGAGATTTTATACCACAATGATATTTTGCATCTCCAGTACCTTGATACGGTATATATTTTTCAGAAAATTCAAAACATAAATCATGTATCGGTTTATTTAAAATATTTACTAAAACATTTAATCGTCCTCGATGAGCCATTCCAATTATAATTTTTGAAGTTAATGTATTATATGTATAATTTATTATATTTTTTAAAACAGCATTTAATATTTCACAACCTTCCAAAGAAAATCGTTTTGCACCTGGAAATTTAGTATGTAGATACTTCTCAAATATTTCAGCTTGAATTAATGTATTTAATAGATCTTTTTTTTCTTGTTTTGGTAAAGTAAATGTTAAAAATTTATCTTCTATATATTTTTGTATCCACATTCTTTCCTTAACGTTATCAATGTGCATATACTCAATTCCAATAGATTGGCAATATATATTAATAAATTTTTGATATATTTTAAACAATTCTTTATTTTTTAGTATAATTGAAATATTTTTTGGAATATTGTTTTGTAAACAAAAATCTTTAAATATTTTGCTATATAATTCATTTTTACCTTGAGATTGCTGTAATGGATTTAAATAAGAATATTGATGTCCATACATTCTAATAAAATTTAATAACTGAATAACCTGAAAATTATTCTGATGATTTAAAATATAGTTTATATTTTCTGTATTAATATTAAATTCATCCCTCTGATAAGTTGGATTTTTAATAAAAAAATTTTTCCAGTAATCAGAAACTATATTAGGATTTTTGATAAATTCTTGGTAAATATTTTGAATATATATTTCATTTGTGTATGTATAATTAATAATTTGATTGTTTGAAAAAATTTTTTTCATATCACCCCTATTCAACATAAACAGTAAAACATAAAAATAATATTTTTATATAATTAAAAATAATCTTTTTTTATACTGGATTATTTATATAAACAAATTTTGTATGCAAATGATATTTTTTCATTAACCATTTCCCCAATGCTTTTACTCCATCACATTCTGTTGTATAATGTCCTAAAGAGAAAAAATGGATATTATTCTCATTAGCGTAATGCATAGTATCTTCAGAAGCCTCTCCAGTTAAAAATGCATCTATTTTAATATTCTGTAACGATTTAATAAATTCTTGTCCTTTTCCACTACACCAAGCAATTGTAGAAATTAAATTATTTTGATTATGCTCAAATACAAGCGGTGTTTTTTTAAATTTTTTTTGTATCGTTTTTGTTAATTCTTGTACTGTAACAGCAGAAGCAAATTGACCCCATAATACTATATCTGATATTTTACCTAATATATGAATATGTAATTTTTTTGCAATTTGTGCATTATTACCTAATTTGGGATGTACATCTAAAGGTAAATGCCAATTATATACATTAATATTATTTATTAAAATTGATTTTAAGCGATTTTTTTTATTTTTTAAAATTTTTAGACATTCATTTTTCCAAAAAAAACCATGATGTACAATAATAGCTTGTGATTGTTCTTCTATAGCAATATCAATTAATTTTTGGCATATACTCACACCTGTAATAATTTTTTTTATATTATTTGTACCTTCAATTTGCAAACCATTAGGTATGTTATCATAAAATAAGTGATTTTTTAATTTTTTATTAATAATTTGCTCTAGTTGATAATTATTCATGTTATTAATTTTTCCACTGATAATATTTATCGCAATATATCCAATTTTAATATATATAAATATTTTATGTAAATATACTTATATTTCATATTTATTTTTTATATTATAAATAATAAATTTATATATATAAGATATAAACTTTATTTAAAATGTATTTAATATATAATATTTTTTAAAATTAACATATATTTAACAAAATAAAAAATTTATAAATTTATATAATATTTCACAAAAATATATAAAAATATAATTATTTTTAATAAAATATTTTTAAATTGATTAGGAAAAAAATCATGAAAAAAATAGGAATTTTTTTTGGAAGTGATACTGGTAATACCGAAAAAATTGCTAAAAAAATTCATAATATAATTGGACCAGAACAATCAGAAATTTATGATATCGCTAATGCTACAATAGATGATATCAAACGTTTTGATATTCTTATGTTTGGTATACCTACTTGGTATTACGGTGAATTACAATGTGATTGGGATGAATTTATTTTGGAATTAAAAAAAATGAATTTTAAAAACAATATCATTGCACTATTTGGATGTGGAGACCAAGAAGATTATAGTGAGTACTTTTGTGATGGTATGGGTATAATATATAATATTTTGAAAGAAAGAAATGCAAAAATCATTGGTACATGGCCTAAAGATGGTTACCAATTTGAAGCTTCTAAAGCTCTTATTGATAAAAATAATTTTGTAGGATTGGTCATAGATGAAGATAGACAACCAGAAAAAAGTAAAATGAGGATTCAAAACTGGATAAAACAAGTATTACTTGAATTGAAAAAAATATCAATATAAATTTTTATTTTTTTTAATAAAAAATCTATACTGATTAAAAATTTTATTGTAATATATGCAATATTTTTAAAAATGTTCAAGACATACAGCATGTCTTTATTTTATAAACAATTAAACATGCTGTGCATAATATAAACAAATTATTTAAGCAATTAAATTAACTAAATCTAATACTTTACTAGAGTAACCTGTTTCATTATCATACCAGGAAATTAATTTTACAAAATTATTATTCAAACATAATCCTGCTTTTTCATCAAAAATGGATGTTTCATGGCATCCATTAAAATCACTGGATACTACATCTTCATTAGTGTAACCTAAAATATTTTTCATATCTTTTAATGCAGCATTTTGAATCACTTTACAAATATTTTTATAATTTGTTTTAGTATTTAATTTTACTGTTAAATCTACCACTGAAACATTTGGCGTAGGTACGCGGAATGCAATACCTGTTAATTTTCCCTGTAATTCTGGTAATACTTTACCAACTGCTATAGCAGCACCTGTCGATGCCGGTATAATATTTTGTAAAGCTCCTCGACCTCCTCTCCAATCTTTTTGGGATGGAGAATCAACTGTTTTTTGAGTAGCTGTCGTAGCATGTACAGTAGTCATTAACCCCTCAATAATACCAAAATTTTCATGTATTACTTTAGCTAGAGGTGCTAAACAATTAGTTGTGCAAGATGCATTAGATACAATTTTTTCATTAGAATATTTATGAAAATTTACACCATTAACAAACATAGGGGTATTATCTTTAGGAGGAGCTGTAATAATTACTTTTTTTGCGCCTGCTAAAATATGTTTTTGAGCACTTTCGGTTGTTAAAAAAATTCCAGTTGATTCAATAACAACGTCGGTTTGTATATTATTCCAAGGAATATTTTTTGGATCACGTTCTGAAAAAATTTTAATTGTTTTATTATTTATGATTAAATCATTATTTTTAATTTTGATTGTTCCAGAAAATCTACCATGTGTAGAATCTAATTTTAACATATATGCTATATAATTTACATCAAGTAAATCATTAATCCCTACTACTTCAATATTAGGTCTTTGTTGTGCAATTCTAAATACTATTCTACCAATTCTACCAAATCCATTAATACCAATTTTAATTGTCATATCATTTAACCTTATATAATATATTTTTCACAAGTAAATATTTAAATTTATCATTCATTAAACAAAAAACCGATTTTTAATTATATCATTTTTATTAATACATTTTTATTTATATTATCCATAAATAATTATACAACACTAGTATATATGTTTGCAATGTATTTAATTATAAAGATTAAAAAATATATTGAAAGGCATGAAAAGATTTTTCATCGTACATATACATACTCCTAAGTGAATATTAAAATTAGATATTAAATCATATAATGATATTTATAAAAAACTTAAACATTTCATATCAAAAATTAGAATTATATTTTTAATCATTAAAATATCCAATGAAGAAATAAATTTTTATTTTAATATACTGAAAAATTTTATTAAATAAATTAAAAATGTATAAAATGAAAATAAAAAGATTTAAAAATATCTTGTTAACATTATATTAAGATTACAGTAAGATGTAAATAAATTATTTATATAATAAAAATAATCATATATCATAACTATTCTGATGAAATGAGTATATTCTACATTAAAATTATGTATAAAAAATTATTTTATAATTTAAATAAAATAATTTATTTTGATTTATTAAAAAAATAAATCTATAATAGATTAAGGTAACATATTTAAAATTTCTAAAAGTAGATATATATTTATATTAACCGAAATATTTATTCAAAAATAATATATAAACTATATAATATTATAATGTTATAAATTATTACTGTTTTTTATTTAAAAAATATATAATCAATTATAATCTTTTAAAAATTATTATAATATTAAAAAATGATATATTTTCTTTTCATTTTTAATTTATAGATTACATAATATTGATCATTTCTCTAATCGCCGAGAAAAGGATTACAAAAAATAAAAGTAACAATAAATGATATATTAAGAATATCTTATAAAATTTATATAGTCTTTTTATAAAAAAATTAAATTTTTTATATAATATAATTATTTAAAAAAATTATAAAATGACAAAAAATTATTGATATTTTAAGTAAATATTCAATAAAATTAAATTATATAAATAAATAGAAATATTACAAACATAGAATATAAAATTTTATTCATAATGATATATTTTAAATAAGTTACAATATTTCTTACTAATATGTATCTAAAAACGTTTAAAATAATCTACATAGTAAAAATATAAAAATAATTCACAGAAAGATAATTTAATAACAAAAACATATATAATATTTTAAATAAGAAAGATCACAAAGAACCATATCAACACTAATAATTATTATATTTAATGTTACATTAAATATTTTAATATTAAGAATAAGTATGTATGTTTAATTAGTTCAAATAAATAAAAGTGTAAGATAAATTTATCAACTTTTATTAAATTGATTAATCTATATCAAGTAGATTTTTATTAAATAAAAATTTTATACAAATATCTTAATTAAATTAGAATAAATCATTAAAAATCACATGTAAAAATACTTATTTATTTAAGTGATTTAAAAAAAATGAGATAATCATTGTAGTGTACATTACAAAAAATAAAAATCTTACAAAAATTGATACTTATATATATTACAATCATAACTTTTTAAAATACTATTCATTATTTTGAATCGAAAATATTCAAAAAAATAAAAAATAAAAATTTTAAAAAATTTCAATTTTAATTTTAATTTTAAAAAAAATAAATAATATCAATATTAATGTATGATTAAAATCAATATACAACAGTAATAGTAATTATAAAAAAATTATTTTAAGGTATATTATGAAACAAATAATTTATATTGTATCAGCTGGCACCCAATCTATTGAAGTTTGGAAATTATTATATACAGGACAAATGGAATTAATACAAAATATATATACCGAATGTAATGAAGGACAACCAATAACAATTTCAAAAAAAAAAAATAAATTATATATTGGTATACGACCAAAATTTAAAATTTTAATATACGATATTTTATGCAATGGCAAGTTAAAAAAAAAAGGAGAAGTAATTATTCCACATAGTCCAAATTATCTTCTTACAGATCATAAAGAAAATTTCTTATTTTGTAGTTATTATCATGCTAATTGCTTTAGTGTAAGTAACATTGATAATCAAGGTATTCCAAGTGAACCAATACAATATTTTAATAACATTTTAGGATGTCATGCAGCAAAAATTGATATTTCGAATCAATTAATACTTGTAACATCTTTACTAAAAAATCGTATATATTTATTTGAACTAAATAAAAAAAATATATATCCATTAAATCTTTTGAAATATTTTAACTGTCTAGAAAAATCTGGACCAAGGCATATTATATATCATAATAATAAAAATTATGCTTATAGCATTAATGAATTAAATGGTACAATAGACGTTTGGAAAATTAATATAATACAAAAAAGTATTATAAATATTCAAAATATTAGTCTAATACATTCCGAATGTAATAATAAAAAATTTTGGTCTGCAGATATTCATATAACGTCATGTAATAATTATTTATATGCATCAGATAGATTACACCATACAATAACTATTTTTAAAATATTATCAAATTATAAATTGGATTTAATCAATCAAATCAACACCGTTAAACAACCAAAATCATTTACTATAGATTACAATAGTCAATATTTGATTGTTGCAGGGCAGGCATCTAATACTGTCATAGTATACAATATTTCTAAAAAAAACGGTTTACTAAATCAATTATATGAATATTCAGTAGGTAATAATCCAACATGGATTATAACACATCAGATACTTTAATATTTTTAAATATTAAAGTTACTATATCATATTCAAGATATAGTAGCTTATAATAATTATAAAAAAATTTATAAAATAAATAACGAATTGTTTTGAATAGCAGATTTAATTGATTGAGTTAATTTATCCAAATGTATATTTTGAACAATATATGGAGGTGTCAAATAAATAATATTTTTAAATGGTCTAATCCAAACCCCATAGTTTATAAAAAATTTTTGTATCAGTTTTAGATTAACATGATGATAACATTCAACAACAGCAATAGCACCAAGAATTCTTATATCTATAATTCTAGGGTGTTTAATTAACGGAAACAATTTATTTTTAAAATATTTTTCAATATATTCAACTTGTTTTTTCCATACATTTTTTCTTAGTAAAGAAATATTTTTTCTGGCAACAGCACACGCTAAAGGATTTCCCATGAATGTTGGACCATGCATAAATTTATAGGGATAATTTTTACTAATAGTATAAGCAATCTTTTTAGTAGTGATAGTTGCTGCTAAAGTCATCATACCTCCTGTTAAAGCTTTTCCTAAACATAATATATCTGGAACAATATTAGCATGTTCGTATGCAAACATTTTTCCTGTTCGTCCAAATCCAGTAGCTATTTCATCTACAATTAACGGAATTTTATATATTTTACATAACAGTCGTACTTGTTTTAAATATTCTATATTATAAAATTTCATGCCGCCTATACCTTGAAGTATAGGTTCTAAAATAACACCTGCAATTTTTTCTTGATTACATACCATAAAATTTAAAAAAGAATAGATATCATAATTATGCCATTTTTTTATAAATGACAATTTTGGTTCTTTTGCAAAAAAATGTTTTGGTAATATTGTATTATATAATCTATGCATAGAGTTTGTTGGATCGCATACTGAAACAGCAGAAAATGTATCGCCATGATATCCATTACGTATAGTTAAAAAAAATTTTTTATTATTTTTTTTTTTATTCCAGTATTGTATTACCATTTTCATAGCAACTTCAATAGCAACAGAACCTGAATCGCATAAAAATATACATTGTAATTTTTTAGGTAAAATTTTTAGCAATTCTTTACATAACATAATTGCAGGTTTATGTGTTATACCCCCAAACATAACATGTGAAAAATTATCAACTTGTTTTTTTAATATTTTAATTAATTTTGGATTATTATATCCATGTATTGCCGACCACCAAGAAGACATACCATCAATAACTTTTATACCAGATTGTAATGTGAAATATACTCCACATGTTGATTGTATTTCATAACAAGGTAATGGACTAATTATGGAATCATACGGATGCCAAATGTGTTTATTATTAAATAACAGGTTATTTTGTGTCATAATTTTATATTATTTTAAAATATTTAATGTTTTATTATAAATTGTATACTTTAATGTAATACATTTTTGGGATCTCATATGAAAAAATTATGGAAACGATATGAAGTACAAGAGTTATTTCAAAAACCATTTTTAGATTTAATGTTTCAAGCACAAAAAATACATCGTAAACATTTTGATCCTAATGAAATACAAATTAGTACTTTATTATCTATAAAAACAGGTTTATGCCCAGAAGATTGTAAGTACTGTGCACAAAGTTCACGATATAAAACAAAAATAACGAATGAACCACTGCTAGATATGTCCAAAATATTAGATGCTGCAAAAAAAGCTAAAAAAATAGGATCTAATAGATTTTGTATGGGTGCTGCATGGAGAAATCCTAAAGAAAGAGATATGCCATATTTAATTAAAATAATCAAAAAAATTAAAGATATGGGTATGGAAACCTGTATGACATTAGGAAGTATTAATATAAGTCAAGCAAAAAAGTTATCTCAAGCTGGACTTGATTTTTATAATCATAACTTAGATACCTCTCCTACATTTTATAAAAAAATTGTTACTACACGTACATATCAAGAACGATTAAACACATTGGATATTATTAGAAAATCAGGAATAAAAATATGCTCTGGAGGTATATTAGGTTTAGGAGAAAAAATAGATGATCGTATAGACCTATTAATGCAATTATCCAACTTAGATCAACCACCAGAAAGTATACCAATGAATATGCTAGTAAGAATTCCGGGAACCCCACTAGAAAAAAATAAAAATATAAATGATGTAGATTTTATAAAAACTATTGCAGTTACTCGTATTATGATGAATAAGTCTTATATTAGATTATCAGCTGGTCGTGAAAATATGAGTGAAAATATGCAAACTCTTTGCTTTATGGCAGGTGCAAATTCAATATTTTATGGATGTAAATTATTAACCACTGGTAACCCAAAAGAAGTAGATGATGTAAGATTATTTAAGAAATTAGGATTACATGCTAAAAAATTTTTTATACATCATACTGAAAAAAATGATATCTATAACAATAAAAAATATTATAATGCTATGAAATAAATAATTTCGAAAAATTTTAAAACATAATAATTCTACCTATTTTACGTAGGTAGCATATAAAATTTATATATTCATTTAAAATAAATATACACTATGATAAAAAAATGGTTTATTACAGGAACAGATACTAATGTAGGAAAAACAATAGTATCTATTATTTTAATTAAAAAAGCTAAAAGGTTAGGTTTAACAGCAATAGGATATAAACCAATTTCTAGCGGTTGCAGAAAAACTATAAAAGGTTTACAAAATTCTGATACATTACTTTTACAAAAAAATAGTACCATACAATTAGATTATAAAATAATTAATCCATATGCTTTTTACCATGCAATACCTCCTGTTTTTTTAAATAATAAGAATTATAAAATTAATTTTTATACACTTTCTAAAAAATTACAGTATATAAAAAAAAAAGCAAATTGTATTATCATCGAAGGTATTGGTGGGTGGTGTACTCCAATTTGTATAAAAAATAATTTATCAGATTGGTTAAAAAAAGAAAATATACCTGTAATTTTAGTGATTGCAATTAAACTGGGATGTATTAATCATGCCATATTGACAACACAATCAATTTTACAATCAGGTGTAAAATATGTTGGATGGTTTGCTAATTGTACTACTCCTGAAAAATATATACTGAACTATATTTATATAATTAAAAAATATATTTCGGCACCATTTTTAGGAATAATACCTTATATAAAAGATATCAATTACATTCCTGAAAATAAAATAGATATAATTTTACCACCATAAAATTCAATGACAAAATATAGTTATGTATATATATTCATAACTATATTCAAATTTTTATTTATATACAGGATATTTTTCACATAATTCTAATACTTGAGTTTTAATATTTAGTATCTTCTCTAATTTTTTATGATTATGAATAATATCCACTATCCAATTTGTTACAATTGTTGCTTCTTCTTCTTTAAAACCTCGACGAGTAATAGCTGGTGTACCAATACGAATACCTGATGTAATAAAAGGACTATTTTTATCATTTGGAACACTATTTTTATTTACAGTAATATTTGCTAACTCTAAAATATTTTCTACAAATTTTCCAGTTACATTTTTATTTGTCAAATCTATTAAAAATAGATGATTATCAGTACCACCAGAAATAATTTTAAAATTATGTTCTATAAAAATTTTAGACATAATTTTAGCATTTTTTAATATTTGTTGTTGATACTTTTTAAAAGAAGGATGCAATGCTTCTCGAAACGCTATTGCTTTTGCTGCAATAACATGCATCAATGGACCACCTTGAATTCCTGGAAATACCGCAGAATTAATTTTTTTATACAAAACTTCATCATTTTTTGATGAAAGAATTAAACCACCTCTAGGGCCAGATAAAGTTTTATGAGTTGTTGTAGTAACAACATCAGCATATTTTATTGGATTAGGATATAAATTTACTGCAACTAATCCCGCAACATGAGCCATATCAGCTAAGAAATATGCACCACATGAATCAGATATAGAACGAAATTTTTTCCAATCGATATATCTTGAAAACGAAGAAAATCCACCAATAATCATTTTAGGTTTATATTTTTTAGCCAGTTTTTCTATATTTAAATAATCGATATCTCCAAATTCATTTAAACCATATGTAATTGTATTGTATATTTTACCAGAAACATTTATTGATGCTCCATGCGTCAAATGACCACCATGTGATAAATCCATTCCTAAAATTGTATCTCCGGGATTTAATAAAGCTATAAATACAGCAAAATTTGCTTGAGAACCAGAATGAGGTTGTACATTAGCATAATCTGCATGGAATAGTTTTTTCGCTCGGTCAATTGCTAATTGTTCGATACAATCAACAAAGTCACAACCTCCATAATATCTTTTTCTTGGATACCCTTCAGCATATTTATTTGTTAATAATGATCCCTGTGCTTGCATAACTGCAATGCTGGCATAGTTCTCAGAAGCAATAAGTTCAATATGTTGCTCTTGTCGATCAATTTCTTTAGTGACATAATCCCACAGTTCTACATCAGATTGTATATTTATTTTTTTATATTGAAACATATATTTGTTTCCTTATAACTATTACAAAATTTTATATAGTAAAAATTTTTTGAAATAAAATATATAAGTATTATTTTATTATTCTTAATGTTATTCGATTACATGTAATTATGTAAAAATAGTTGTAATGATTTGAATTACATGATTTTGGTGAGTTGTTTCATATCTTTTACTTTGAATATCATATATATTAATTAAATTATTCGTTCTCATAAATAATATAATTTTTGTATCATATTTATGAACATTTTTTAATATTTTTTTAAACTGTATAGATGCAAATTCTAATAATATTTTCAATGTAGGTAATGTATTTCGGATATTTTCTGATAAAAAAAATGCTTTATTTTTAATACTGATATCACTAAAAAAAACTATAATATCTATATTTTTTTGATAAATATGAGAAACATTAACAGATTGTAATAATAATAATAATCGATCCATTCCAATAGCTAAACCAGCGGCTGGAATATCAGGTCCTAACAATCTTTTCACTAATGTATCGTATCTTCCTCCAGCACATATAGTATTTTTTGACCCTAAATATTTTGTCTTCCATTCAAATACAGTATTATTGTAATAATCAAGTCCTCGAATTAATTTATAATTTACAGTGTATGGAATATTAAAATCTTTAATTAAAGCACATAATTTTTCAAAATTTAATATTGACCGTGAATTAATAAAATCTAATAAATTTGGAGCTTTGAGTAATAAATTTTGTATATGTATATTTTTACTATCTAAAATCCTAATAGCATGATTATCAAGATATTTTAAGCTTTTTTTATCTAAAATAGATATATGCTTTTTAAAAAAATCTTTTAACATCATTTGATATCTATTTCTCTCACAAACAGAACCGATAGAATTAATTTCTAATGTTAAAAATTTGGTTAAATTTAATTTTTTCCAAAATTTATTTATTAAAATAATTAACTCTATTTCTATATCTGGTTCTAAAAA
The DNA here is from genome assembly GCF_005080725.1 of Buchnera aphidicola (Sarucallis kahawaluokalani). Taxonomy (NCBI): domain Bacteria; kingdom Pseudomonadati; phylum Pseudomonadota; class Gammaproteobacteria; order Enterobacterales; family Erwiniaceae; genus Buchnera; species Buchnera aphidicola. The sequence goes on along the minus strand of NZ_CP032999.1, from coordinate 217,727 downwards.
TCCAAATGTTTCAATACCAAATTGATAAAATTGACGATAACGTCCTTTTTGCGGACGCTCGTATCGAAACATAGGTCCATGATACCACAACTTTGGTTTTTTATGATATAACAATTTATGCTGAATAACGGATCTTACACAGCTTGTTGTCCCTTCTGGACGTAACGAAAGACTAGAACCATTTTTATCATCAAATGAATACATTTCTTTTCCAATAACATCAGTCATTTCTCCTATAGAATTTTTAAATAATATAGTTTTTTCTAGTATAGGGAGTTTAATTTCATCATAACCATAATTATATAATATTTTTTTTAATATATCTTCTATTTGATTCCATAAAATTGTATCTTTTGGGAGGTAATCATGCATACCTTTTACAGATTGAAAAATATAATTCACATATTATTCCTATGTTAAAAAATAATATATATATATTAAATATATCATTGATATAATATATATAATAAAAATCATCTATTATATTTCAATATACTAATCCAGTTAATTGTCCACACGCAGCTTGAATATCTTGTCCACGAGGTTTACGTATAGTAACAAAAAAACCATGTTTCATCAAAAAATTAGAAAATAAATTCATTTGATAAAAACTACTACATGAAAAATTTACATCTGGAAGATAATTCCAGGGAATAAGATTAATTTTACTAGGTAAATTTTTTAATATTTTTATTAATTCTTTCGCGTGTTGTATTGTATCATTTATATTCTTTAACATAATATATTCAATAGTAACCCCTTTTCTATTTAGTCTAGATCGTTTTAAAAATTTTTCAACTGAAGATAATAATAATTTAATGTTATATTTTTTATTTATTGGCATTAATTGATTTCGTAAAATATCATTCGGTGCATGTAATGAAAGTGCTAATTTAACATCAAATATATTAGATAATTTATTTATTGCAGGTACTATACCCGCTGTTGATAAAATCACTTTCTTTTTCGGAATATGAAAACCATGTTTTGAAAATATTATATTTAATGTTTTAAATACGTTATTAAAATTTAATAAAGGTTCTCCCATGCCCATAAATACTATATTAGTAATCGGGTACCTGAAAATATTTTTATCATATTTCATTTTATTGTATATAACCCAAATTTGACCAATCATTTCTGAAACTAATAAATTACGTTTAAATCCTTGCATACCAGTTGCACAAAATTTACATCTTAATATGCATCCTACTTGTGATGAAATACATAATGTGCCACGATTATTTTCGGGAATATATACTGTTTCAAAAACTCCGTTATCAGCAGAAAAAATCCATTTAATTGTATGATCAGAAGAAATTATTTCTTTAGTTGCAATAGGAAACTGAATCACACTGATATTTTTTAATTTATTTCGTAAACTTAACGGTAAATTAATCATATTGTCAAAATTGTTACATAAACGTTGATAAATCCAATACATAATTTGATCAGCACGAAATTTTTTTTCATTTATTTCATACATAAAATTCTGCATCGTAAAATGGTCATAATTTATTAAGTTTATTTTTTTATTTTTTTGATTATATAACATAAGACTCGTAATAAATAAAATTTTAAAATTTAAAAATCTTTATCATAAAAATCTGTATAACATTGATATAATAAAAATATATGTTATTGAAATATTTAATAAATATTTTTATAAATATATAGTAACTAATATTTTATAAAAATATTTGTAAAATAATATTATAATAAATTTAATTATTATTAAAAATTAATCTAACTTGTTTAAATTATTAAATAAAGTTAGTTTAACAGTAATATATAATTTATGAATACATATAATAATTTTTCTTGAATAAATTTTTGATATTTAAAATCATAAATACTAATAATGAACAAATTATATAGATTATATATTAAAAATTTTTATCATATTATAAATAAAAAATTTATAAATACATCATTTGTAAGTAGATTATAATAAATAACATCAATTTTTATAAGAAATATTATTGAATTAATAAAAAAAACAGTATAATCAACACATTTCAATTTCTTGGAATATGTTGTTTAGATTCAAAAATAAAGCACATTAGTCTTTTTATAAAAATATGAAAATACATAAATAAAATAATGCAATCATAAATTGATATAATTATAATATACATTTGTTATATTTCATTTTACAAACTGATGTTTTGAAAAATTTTGACAAAAATTATTTACATAATTTAATTTGTTGATATTTTAATTAACATTTGGAAAAATTTCACATGTATTATAAAATATGATGCAAATATTTTATGAAATTCTCATTAATAATATAATTAATTCTGTAAAAATAATATACTAATATATAAAAATTAATATTAATATTATAAAAACAATTTATATTGAGATGATATTTCAACATCATGGAAATAATATCATTTTTATGATGTAAATTTATGCAAGTTTATTTATATAAACAATAATTGTAATTATATAATCTTATAATATTTTATTATAAATGTTATCTTTTTTTTTCCTGATCAATATTACTATTTCATAAATAAAATATAATTTTATTTTTCAAATAAAGGAACTCATTTTATTAAAAAATATATTAATATGAAAAAAATATTCAATAAACTTTATAAATTAAAAACATTAAATGAACTAGAAAGTTATAAGTTATTCAAAAAAATTATCAAAAAACGAATTTCGAATATTTCATTAACAGCAGTATTAACTGCAATAAAAGTAAGATCGGCATCTATCAATGAAATCATTGGTGCAATAAAAGCTTTTCAAAAATATGCGAAAAAATTTCCTCATCCTAACTATTTTTTCTCAGATATTGTAGGTACTGGAGGAGATTATAGTAATACAATTAACATATCAACAGCAAGTGCTATATTGGCCGCTTCGTTAGGATTAAAAATTATAAAACATTGTAATTGTGGTATATCAAGCCAACTGGGATCTATAGATATTTTAAAAAAAAATAATATCAATGTTAATTTAAATTTAAAAAAAAATAAAAAACAATTAGATAATTTAAATATTTGTTTTTTATATGCTCCAAAATATCATTCTGGATTCAAAAATGTTGTCAAAGTACGTAAAGAATTAAGCACTAGAACCATCTTTAATACACTAGGTCCTTTATTAAATCCATCCAGACCAAATTTTACTGTTATTGGAGTGTATCATCAAAATTTATTATTACCATTTGCAAAAATTGTTCATGCATTAAATTATGAACGTGCAATAATTTTACATAGTGATGGAATGGATGAAATAACTCTTCATGGTACAACAAATATTGTTGAAGTCAATCGTGGTAATATAACTGCATATACATTATATCCAGAAGATTTTGGATTATGTAGAATATCAAAAGATAAATTTAAAAATAATACTATTCAAGAAAATTGCCATTACTTTAAAAATATTTCGAAAGGAATAGGTAAAATTAAATATCAATATTTAATAGCAATGAATACAGCAATCTTATTAAAAGTATTTGGGTATGAAAACCTTATTGTAAATACAAAAATCGCTTTTCAAAAAATACAAAACGGGGATATCAGTAAACATATAAAAAAAATATCTATGAGAGAAAAAATATGCAACAAAATATATTAAAAAATATTTTATACAATAAAAAACAATGGTTAATAAAACAACAAAGGAAATTTCCATTAAAAAAAATATCTAATCATATTATTCCAAGTAATCGAAATTTTTACAAAATATTAAAATCAACATATCCAAGTTTTATCCTAGAAGTTAAACAGGCTTCTCCGTCTACAGGAGTAATTAACGCTAATTTAAATATAAAAAAAATTACTCAGGTTTATAAAAAACATGCTACAATTATTTCAGTATTAACGGACGAAAAATATTTTTACGGTAATTTTCAAAGATTATTTGAAATAAATCAATTAGTCAAACAACCTATATTATGCAAAGACTTTTTTATTGATCCGTATCAAGTATATTTAGCAAGATATTATAAAGCTGATGCTATTTTATTAATGTTATCAGTATTAGATGATGCGCAATATAAATATCTTGAAAATATTGCACATAAAATGAACATGGGAATTTTGACCGAAATTCACAATGAACATGAATTACACCGAGCAATCAAATTAAAAGCTAAAGTTATTGGAATTAATAATAGAAACTTAAATAATTTTCAAATCGATTTAAATACAACATACACACTCGCACCAATGATACCAAAAAATAAAATTATTATTAGCGAATCAGGTATTAAAGATCACATACAAATAAAACAATTAAAGAAAATAGTACATGGATTTTTAATTGGATCGTCTTTAATGAAATCAAATGATATTAATTTAAAAGTAAACAATATTATATTTGGTAATAATAAAATTTGTGGTTTAACACGAACTAAAGATGCTATTCAAGCTGAAAAATTTGGAGCAGTTTATGGAGGATTAATATTCGTATCAAATTCACCTCGCGCACTGCAATACGATACTGCAAAAAAAATTGTTAAATCAACACAATTAAAATATGTAGGTGTTTTTCAAAATGAAGATATTGAAAAAATTTTATTTCTAATAAAAAAATTAAAATTATATGCAATACAATTACATGGTAATGAAAATACGGAATATATTTTAAATATCAAAAAAAAAATACCTAAAAATGTTGAAATATGGAAATCTATCTATATTGTAAAACAAAAAAATCAACTAGATTTTAAAAATATTAATTATTATTTATTTGATAACTATCAAGGCGGTAGTGGAATTTGTTTTAATTGGGAATATACAAAAAAATATTCATTAAATAAAGTATTTTTATCAGGAGGATTATCCGAAAAAAACTGCATACAAGCAAAACAATTAAATTGTTTTGGTTTAGATTTTAATTCTCAATTAGAACACACTATTGGAATAAAAAACCATAAAAAATTAAAAATTTTATTTACAAAATTAAAGTTATCATAAATATCAAATTATATAAAACATCAATAATTGATATATTAGAGGAAAATATTTATGAATTTATTAAACCCATATTTTGGAAATTTTGGTGGTATGTATGTTCCTCAGATTTTAATGCCGGCACTACAACAACTAGAAAAACACTTTGTGGAATCACAAAATAATAAAAAATTTCAAAATAAATTATCATACTTATTAAAAAATTATGCTGGAAGACCCACTCCATTAACATTATGTAAAAATATTACTAAAAATACAAACACAAAATTATATTTAAAAAGAGAAGATTTATTACATGGAGGAGCTCACAAAACTAATCAAGTACTTGCACAAGCATTATTAGCAAAAAAAATGTGTAAAAATAATATCATTGCAGAAACTGGAGCAGGACAACATGGCATAGCAACTGCTTTTGCCTGTTCGTTATTGAATTTAAAATGTCGTATTTATATGGGCAATAAAGATATTAAGCGACAGGAAATTAATGTATTAAAAATGAAATTAATGGGAGCTACAATCATACCTGTAAAAAGTGGTTCTGCAACACTAAAAGACGCTTGTAACGAAGCTTTAAGAGATTGGTCAGAAAATTATTCTGATAGTCATTACATGTTAGGTACAGCTGCAGGACCTCACCCATATCCTATTATGGTACGTGAATTTCAAAAAATAATTGGTATAGAAACTAAAAAACAAATTTTATATCAGGAAAAGAAATTACCTGACAAAATTATTGCTTGTGTTGGTGGAGGATCTAACGCTATTGGTATATTCCATGATTTTATTAAAGATAATGTAAAATTAATTGGTATCGAACCAGGTGGAACAGGAATGTTACAAGGTCAACATGGAGCACCTCTACAATACGGTAAAACTGGTATTTATTTTGGAATGAAATCTGCAATGATACAAGATAAAGACGGACAAATTCAACAATCACATTCTATTTCTGCAGGATTAGATTTTCCATCGGTTGGACCAGAACATGCTTGGTTACATTCTATAGGAAGAGTTAAATATTATACAATCAGCGACCAAGAGGCATTAGATGCTTTTATTAATTTATGTCAATCTGAAGGAATTATTCCAGCTTTAGAATCTGCACATGCTATTGCTTATGCATTGAAAATTATAAATCAACAACCAAATAAAAAACAAATTATTATTGTTAATCTTTCTGGTCGTGGAGATAAAGATATCGCAACAATACATAATAACATTAAAAATAAAAGGATTAAAAATGTATCGATATAATAAAATGTTTCAAAGTATTAAATTAATAAATGAAGGATGCTTGATGCCATTTGTAACGATAGGAGATCCTTCTATACAAACATTCTATAAAATTATTGATATTTTAGTATCTGCTGGAATTAATGCATTAGAATTAGGAATTCCTTTTTCAGATCCATTAGCAGATGGTGTTATTGTACAAAACGCTAACAATCGGGTTTTATCACAAAATATAACAATTAAAAAATGTTTTACAATATTAAAAAATATTCGTCAAAAATATCCTACCTTACCAATAGGAATACTAGTATATGCAAATATTATTTTTAATATGGGTATAGAAAAATTTTATGAAAAATGCTATAAAATTGATATAGATTCTGTATTAATTCCTGATGTACCTCTTGAAGAATCAAATATATTTCGAAAATATGCACAAAAATATAATATATCTGAAATATTAATTTGCCCGCCAAATGCCAATATTGCATTTATTAAAAAAATTTCTAAAATTAGTACAGGATTTATTTATTTAATTGCACGTTCTGGGGTTACCGGGTTTATTCATCAAAAAAATAATCCTAGTATACAAATCATTAAACAAATTAAACAAAAAACTTCTACTCCTATCTTACAAGGTTTTGGTATTTCAACAGCATCACAAATTAAAAATTCATTATTGCTAGGAACAAATGGTGTAATTTGTGGTTCTATTATTATAAATTTAATTCAAAAATTTCAACATAACCCAGAAATTATGCTAAAACAAATTAAAAATTTAACGTTGAAATTAAAAGCAGCGACAAAAATGTCAATACCATAAATAATACTATAATAAAATTTTTACATATTTTTATGCAATACAATAAAATACTAAAAGTGAATTATGAATATACAAAAAATAAAAAATATAATTAATATGTTAATATTTTTATTTATTATATCTAGTGTTGCTAAAATTTTACTAGAAAATATCATTACTCCATTAATAACATTATATTTCATATTTTTTATAGTACGCATGTTTACAAAAAATAAATTTTATAATCAATTTATCTATTATAATATCAGGAATATCAAAAAAATATATCTTTTATTATTAATAATATTTTTCATGATTGTTATAACAAATATCTTCTCTGGTTATATAGAACTTTCATATTTAAATATAATTTATCAAATATATATATATTATATATCAAAAATATACGTAATAATCAAAATTTGTTTTATATTATTAATCATCTATACAATATATTCAAGATACATATTATAAATACTATCAATAATATTTATAAACTAATTTATAAAAAATTTATGTATTATGAAATAATTTTTAATAATACATATATTTAATATAATTATGATTTAAGAAATTAAATGACCCATTTTATTAATTTTTGTATTTAAATACTTTTTATTCTTTGGATTATCTTTGACAATTAAATTCATTCGTTTTACAATATTAATCCCGGCATTAACTAATATTTTTACTTTTAATGGATTATTTGTTAGTAGTATAATTTTTTTAATATGCATTAACTTTAATATATCAGAACAAATAGTAAAATCTCTCTCATCGGCAGAAAAACCCAATTTATGATTTGCCTCTACTGTATCTAATCCTTGATCTTGTAAATGATATGCCTTAATTTTATTTAATAAACCAATATTTCTACCTTCTTGCCTATGATAAATTAATATCCCGCTACCTGACTCAGCAATCAATGCAAGTGATGTTTTTAATTGTTCTCCACAATCACACCTTAAACTAAATAACGCATCTCCTGTTAAACATTCTGAATGAATTCTAACTAATACTGGTTTTTTATGATTTATATTACCATATGTCAAAACAACATGATTTTTATCGTTACCTTTCTCTTGAAAACCAATAATTTTAAATTCTCCCCAAAGAGTTGGTAAAATAGCATCTTGTATACGTTTAATTTTCATATTTTCTCAATCAAGTAGTAAATTTTAATTTAACGGGTATTAACATAATTCCATATTCTATACAAATCTTTTACAGGATTAGAAGATGTAGTAATAGTCCTACCAATTACAATATAATCCATATGATATTTTTTTATTTCTTCAATATAAGTAACAAAATTCTGATCATGTGGATTATGATTAATAAACCTTATACCAGGAACAACAACTTTAAAATCATTACCAAAATTTTTCTTTATTTTTTTTGCAATAAATCCTGGACATACCACTCCATCTAATTGATATAATTTAGTTAATTTTGCTAACTGTAAAATATATTTTGGTAAAGAATTTTTTATACCAATTTGATATAAATCACATTCTGAAAAACTAGTTAATGTAGTTATAGCAATTAATAACGGCGGTTTATTAAAATTCCTTAATGCTAATTTAGCATATTCCATAACATTTCCGCTTCCAGAAGCATGTACACTGGTCATCCAAATTCCTAGTTCTGAAATTATAGAAATAGATTTAAACATAATATTTGGTATATCATATAATTTCAAATCTAAAAAAATATCAAATTTTAATCTTTTGATTTCTTTAATTAATTCTATACCAAACTTAATAAACATACTATGACCAATTTTTAATTTAAATAGTTTTGGATCAATTTTATCTATTAAATTAAATACAGACTTTTTATCTACATAATCTAATGCTATGATAATCTCTGGATTCTTTAAATTTTCAGAAATAATTGACATAATCTATCCAATCATTATTAAAATAATTTCATAAAATTTTATAATTATTTATACAAATAATAATTATTTACTTTGTAAACTAGCATGATATGAAGATCGTACCAACGGACCGCAAAATGCGTGAGTAAAACCCATCGATAATGCTTCATTTTTGTAATATTCAAATTCTATTGGTTTGATATATTTTTGTACCTTTAAATGATTTATACTAGGCTGCAAATATTGACCTAATGTTAACATATTTACTCCATTAGATCTAAGATCTTTTAATACTTGGATAATTTCCTTTTTTTTTTCTCCCAAACCCAGCATTAAACCTGATTTTGTTGAAATATGAGGATTTTTTTTACGAAAAGCATTTAATAAATATAATGACTTTTTATAATTCGCTCCTGGGCGAATAATATGATACAATCTCGGTACGTTTTCTAAATTATGATTAAAAATATCTGGAGGATTATCGGATATAATATTTATTGCTCTTTTTAATGCATGACGAAAATCAGGTACTAAAATTTCAATTTTTATATTCTTTTTAATACGTAATTTTTTAATACATTCAGCAAACTGTTGCGCACCACCATCTTTTAAATCATCACGATTAACAGATGTTATAACAACATATGTAATACCCATCTGAAACACTACTTCAGATAATTTTTTTGGCTCATGAACATCCACATGATATGGTCGACCTTTTTTGACAGCACAAAAAGGACATTTTCTAGTACATATGTTTCCTAAAATCATAAATGTTGCAGTACGATTATTAAAACATTCCGGTAAATTAGGACATAACGCTTCTTCACATACAGTATTCAAAGAATGCTTTCTAAGAATATTTTTTATTTTTTTAATGTATTTAAATGACTGTGGTAATTGTATTTTAATCCACGATGGTTTAGATAGTGTATCATTTTTATCAATATTTTTTAAATTATAATATTTTTCCAGTATTTTATTTTTTTCATTATTCATTTGATTTCCAATATAATCAACAACAATATAACAAATATAATGATATATAAATGAAATTAATATACATCTTGTATAGACACACATGTTAAATTAAAAAATGAAATACAATTTTTTATTAATACATTTTTGACATTATGAAAAGATATATTTTTTTTGATATTATACATATGTGTCATGATAATATTTTTATCTCCACAAGGATCAATATATTTAAATGGACGTAAATCCATTTTTATGTTTAATGAAAATCCATGTAAACAGTAATATTTCTTGATACGTAATCCAATAGAACAAATTTTCTTGTTTTCTACATATATTCCTGGATTTATATTATTATTACCAATAATAGAAAAAACATATAATGTATTTAATACAATTTTTTCTATAAAAGATAATAATCTCCGAATATTAATTTTTAGTCGCTTTAAGTTAAATAATAAATATACAATTTGTTGTCCCGGACCATGATACGTAATTTTTCCCCCACGATTAGTGGGTATTACTGGAATATTGTGAATACTACTTCTAAACTCACTATTACCAATTTGTCCATTTGTATATACTGGATAATGTTCTACAAACCAAATTTCATCTATTGTATGTTGATTACGGACATTAGTAAAATGGTTCATATTATTAAAAATATAACTCCACGAACATATTCCAAAGTCACGAATAATAACCGGATGTGAAAAACTACTATTCATAAAATTCATATTGTATCAAAAAATAAATTTTCAAAATCAATATATATATGTATATATTATATATTATTTATAATATTTTTGTAAAAATAATTTTCATGCTTGCAATGATAAATTCAATACCTAAAGACATTAATAATAAACCCATAATTCTTGTTAAAATATTAATACCCGTTGATCCAAGAATTTTAATACAAAAAGGTGCAATCTGAAATAATATCCAACATAAAAATGAAAATAATAATATAACAATTATACATCCTAACATTTCATTCCAATTATTGTGATGAGTACTCCAAATAATTGTTGAACTAATTGCTCCTGGACCAGCAATTAATGGCATAGCTAATGGTATAATACTAATATTATCTTTTTTGTATAAAACATTATTTTTATTCTTTTTATTCACTAAATTATTCATTAATGTACCATTAATCATAGGTATTGCAATACTGATAATTAATATCCCTCCTGCAATACGAAATGATTCTATAGAAATATCAAAAAAATCTAAAATTATTCCACCAATAGATAATGCAATAATTAATATACTAGCTGCAGCAATATTGGAAATAATATTAATCCTGTTCCTATCTTTTGGAGAATAAAAAGCTGTCATTCCTATAAATATAGGAATCATACCTATAGGATTAATCACAGCAAACAATCCTGCAAAAAAATGTATATAAATCAAAATGTTTAAATATAAATTATTCAAAAATACTCCTAAAAATTTTTAATATCAATATCAAATCATAAATCATTTAAGCTCTTAAAATTACAATATATATTATTTAATATATTAAATTATTAAAATCAATTTTTGATAATTTTAATTACACGGTATAAACATAATTAAATAAAAGGTTTAGCAATAATTAATCGTTCTAAAATTTTAACTTTAATAATTATCACTGATAATATATTAGAAATACGGTATAATTCCTTATTTTGAAAATATAAAATTCCATTTTTTTGATCACAAATTAATTCATTTTTAATACGCGTAATATATATAATAGGAATGAATATGTTAGCTCCATTAATTAATAAACGTGCTTTTATACCAGATGGTAATATGTCAAATATTTTTGCCATAAAAATTTTTTTACATTGATGATATTTGTGAAAAAATTTAATATATAACCAACTTTCTACATTCTTTTTGATGAATTGATTACGGCGTTTACAATTTATGATATCTAATAGAATTTTTTCGCTGGGTTTATTGGCAGGATTTCCTAAAATTACATCTTTTAATAATCTATGATTAATCATATCACTATATTTACGTATTGGGGAAGTCCATGTTAAATACTCTTTAAATCCCAGTCCAAAATGAGGTTTTGGAGTTATACTCATTGTACCTAAAGATTGATATCGTCTAATTCTATGTTCGATATAACCATTAGAAGATTTTTCTAATAAACGATATAATTTACAAAAACCAATTAAAGTAACAATTTTTTCATGATGTACATTAATATCATATTGTTTTAATAATAAAGAGATATTTTTTGCATTAATTTTATGAAATCCAGTATGAATATTATAAATACCAAATCCTAATTTTTTAGATAAAAATTTTGCTGCACTAATATTTGCTATAATCATAGCTTCTTCTATCATTTTATTTGCAATGGTTTTATGTTCCATAGAAATTTTTACAACATCTTTTTTTTTTGAAAAATAAAATCTATATTCAGGTTGATCTTTAAAAATTAATGCATTTTTTTTACGCCACTGAATTCTTCTATTGCATAATACATGTAACAAATTTAACTGATTAGCAGTATCTGTATCTGGTTTCCAAGATCCTTTCCTTTGAATCCAATTTGAAACGTCATGATAATTCAATTGTGATTCAGATTTGATCCAAGCTAAAAAAAAACTAATATCTTCAGAAAGATTACCATATTTATCAATGTAAACTTCACACGCTAAAACCGGCTTTTTTTTTTTTGGATGTAATGAAAATATACCTTCTGATAATTCGCGTGGTAACATAGGAATATTTAATCCTGGAATATAATTAGTAAATAATCTCTTAGATGCAATAATATCTAATTTACTACCCGGAGAAATATACGAAGTAGGGTCGGAAATCGCTACTATCATTTTAATTTTCTGACCACCAATATCAGTTAAAAATACAGCATCATCTATATCTTTAGTATCTTTATTATCAATAGTTATAAAATGTAAATGAGTTAAATCCATTCTAAATAAATTATTTTTTAAACAAATATCATAATTTTTTTTTTTACACGGAACATAATCTATATTATAATTCGATAAAACAACCTTCCAGGGTAAAAAATTATCATTAGTTCTAGCGATACATTTAAGTAAATATACATGAAATGCTTTTGAAGAATTCAATTTATGATGTATTAATTTTGCAAAAAACCAATCTCCATTTTGAATATTTTGAAACTTTTTATAATCAATACAACAAAAAAATAAAATTTTAATTAAAGGATATTGTGGTTGAATAAAAAAATTTATCCCTATTTTTTTTATACTTCCAATAAATTTATATAAAAACGGTTTAATTAAAAATAATGGTTCTACAAAAAAAATTTTTTTTTTATATAAAATTTTAGCTACAATTTTATCACCATTCATAAATTGATTAATATATTTTTCTGGAATGAAATAATTTAATTTATGTTTTGATTGTAACAATCCAAATCTATCATTATATTTTTTAATAAATCCTACTACTTTTTTATTTTGTATATTTAATTGAATATCTGATTTTAAAACAACTTCTTTTGTTAGCATAAAATGATTCCAAAAAAATAACAACAATAATTTTTTATTCATGAAACGGAATTAACATAAATGATTCAAAAGAGATATATTTGAACCTCCATCTACATAAATTATTTGACCTGTAATACCACTTGATAAATTAGAGCATAAAAACGCAGCAACATTACCAATCTCTTCAATGGTAACTAGTCGTTGGATAGGAGAAAATCTTTTTGCATGATGTAATATCTTATTAAAATTAGGAATATTATAAGAAGAAATTGTTTTTATTGGACCAGAAGAAATTGCATTAATTCTAAATTGATTAAATTTTATACTATTTGCAATATATTTTATATTAGCCTCTAAAGAGGCTTTTGCAATACCCATAATATTGTAGTACGGTATTGCTATTTTTGCACCTATATATGTTAAAGAAACGATTGCAGATCCATAATTTAATTGTTTTTGACATTCTTGAATCATATAAATCAAACTATATGAAGTTACACAATGTGTTTTTATAAAATCTTTTCTATTAATTGTATTAATGTAATTTTTTGAAAATTGTTGCTTAGGGGTATAAGCAATAGTATGAACAAATCCATCAAAACTTTTCCAAAATGTATACAGTTTTTGAAATAATTTTTTTATATTATTATGATGTAAAAAATTACAAGTAATAACAATATTTGAATTAAAATCTTTAGCAATTTTTTTAATTTTTTTTTTATTTTTTTGATTTAAACAAGTAAAAGCTAAAGTAGCATTTTGTTTATACATTGCTTTGGCTATTCCATATGCAATAGAGTGCTTATTTAAAATACCAGTAATTAAAATTTTTTTATTTTTTAAAAATCCCATTATACTCCTTAAATCATAAATACATATTATGTATAAATAAAAATACAAAATAAAAATAAATATTCTTTATATTTTTTCGACTAATTGTATAGAATTCCCAATATAATTGTTAGGATTTATTTTTTTTAACTTTTGTTTCTCAACTTTTGGAATATGTAATTTATCAATATATGCATGTATATCATTTTTAGTAATGTTTTTATTTCTAGTTAATTGTTTTAATTGTTCATATGAATCAACAATTCCAAAACGACGCATTACCGTGTGTATTGGCTCAGCTAATAATTGCCAACGATTATGTAAATCTTTTGAAATATTATAATAATTTATTTCAATTTTATTCAACCCTAATAATGTAGCATCATAAGCAATAATAGAATAACCAATTACAACACCAATATTACGTAAAATAGTTGAATCACTTAAATCACGCTGCCATCTTGATATTGGTAATTTTATTATCATATGATTCATGACAGCATTTGCTAAACCCAAATTACCTTCAGATTTTTCAAATTCAATAGGATTAACTTTATGTGGCATAGTAGAAGAACCAATTGCATCATTTTTAATTTTTTGTTTAAAATAATCTAGTGTAATATACCCCCATATATCTTGATTAAAATTAATCAAAATAGTATTAAAACGTACAATACAACTAAAAATTTCAGAAATATAATCATGTGGTTCTATTTGTGTTGTATAAGGATTCCACTGTAGACCTAGGCTAATAACAAAATTTTGACTAATTTGATGCCAATTTACATTAGGATAAGCAGCAATGTGTGCATTATAATTACCAGTTGCACCATTAAACTTTCCTAAAATAACAATATTTTTTAATTGTATAAGTTGTCTTTTCATCCTATAATAAAAATTAGTCATTATTTTACCTAGTGTAGTCGGTGTTGCAGGTTGTCCATGTGTTCTAGATAATATACTTACTCTTTTTGCATCATGTGAAAAAAATTTTATAGAAGATAAAATTTTTTTCCATAATGGAACTAATATTGTAAATACAGTTTTTTTCATCATACATGCATATGCTAAATTATTAATATCATCCGAAGTACACGAAAAATGAATAAAATGAATAATATTTTTATAATTAGAAATATTAGAAGCAATTTTATTTCTTAAAAAGTATTCAATAGCTTTCACATCGTGTTTAGTTACTTGTTCAATCTTTTTAATTTCTAATGCATCTTTGTAATTAAAGTTTTTTATTAAATTATCTAAAAAATTATTTATTATGTTATCAAATTTTGGGATCTCATGAATATCTTCTATTTGTGATAATTGTTGTAACCATTTTATTTCAATTTTCAATCTTAACCTTAAAAAACTATATTCACTAAATATTTTTTTTAAAATTTTTGTATTTTTATGATATCGGCCATCTATTGGAGAAATTGATAATAAAAAACCATCATTCATATATAATGTTCCATAAAAAATTATAATTAAATGAATTTATAAAAAAATCATGCATAAGGTATACTTTTTTTAATAACTCCCCCTCCTAAACAAATTTTATGAGAGTAGAATACTACTGATTGTCCCGGAGCAATAGAAGAAATAGGTTTTTCAAATATAATTTTTACAGAATATAAATTTAAAAGATAAATTCTACATTTTATATCGTTTGCACAATATCTAACTTTTACAGTACAGGATAAATTATTAAAAATATTAATTTTATTAATCCAATGTACATTAATTGCAATTAATCCTATAGAAAACAATTGAATATTTTTTCTTCCTTGTACTACAACTAAACTATTTTTAATAAAATTTTTTTCTACAACATACCATGGCATATTTTGTTTATCAAATCTTCCACCAATGCCTATATTTTTTCTTTGACCGATAGTATAATTTACCAAACCATTATGTACACCTATAATATAACCATATTGGTCAACAATATTACCTGAACGATATCCAATAAAACGATGTAAAAAAATATGCATTTTTCGAGGTCCTATAAAACAAATCCCAGTGGAATCTTTTTTATATGCATTATGTAAATGAATTTTATGAGCTATATTACGTACTTTTTTTTTTTTTAAATGTCCTACTGGAAATAATATTTTTTTTAACTTATAATTACTTAATGTATATAAAAAATAACTTTGATCCTTATGAAGATCTATACTTCTTATTAACATATTTTTTCTATTCAGGGATTTAATTTGTGCATAGTGTCCTGTTGCAAGAAAATCAGCACGTAATTGATAGATTACAAAATCAAAAAGTAAACCAAATTTAATTTTTTTATTACATAAAATATCAGGATTAGGTGTATTACCTTGTTTATACGATAAAAGAAATTTTTCAAAAACATTATCCCAATATTCTGTAGAAAAATTTACTTCATGTAAATAAATTCCTAGTTTTTTACATACTATACGGGTATCATATAAATCTTTAGCAGAAGCACAATAATCTACATTATCATCTTCTTCCCAGTTTTTCATAAATATCCCTTCTACTACATATCCTTTTTTTAATAAAAGATATGCAGAAACTGCAGAATCTACTCCGCCAGACATAGCAACAATAACTTTTTTATTTTTCATAAAATTATAATGTTATATTAAAACTATTATAAATACTAATTAATACAATTATAAATGTTTTATGCAATAAAATATTTTATTATAGTATATTAATATTAATATTGAATAACTAATTATATCAATATAATATAATAAGTATATGAAGTTATAACACCTGAAATATTTTATTTAATTTAAAAAATTAAGAAATTATGAAAAATATAAGAAATTTTGCTATTATTGCACATATAGATCATGGTAAATCAACACTTGCAGACCGATTTATACAAATCTGCGGAGGATTAACTACTCGAGAAATGTCAAATCAAGTATTAGATTCAATGGATTTAGAAAAAGAAAGAGGCATCACTATTAAAGCACAAAGCGTAACAATAAAATACACAAATCAAAAAAAGATGACATTTCATTTAAATTTTATTGATACTCCCGGACATGTAGATTTTACATATGAGGTATCAAGATCATTAAATGCTTGTGAAGGAGCATTATTAGTTATTGATGCCTGTCAAGGAGTAGAAGCACAAACATTAGCTACTTGTAATATGGCATTAAAGATGAATCTTTCTATTATTCCTGTATTAAATAAAATAGATTTACCAAATGCTAATGCAAATAAAGTGATTCAAGAAATTCATGATATGATTGGTATTAATACTCAAGATATTGTACAATGCTCTGCAAAAAATGGAACAGGTATTATCCCTCTTTTAGATAAAATTATTGAAAAAATTCCTGCACCATCAGGATCAATACAGGTTACATTACAAGCTTTAATTATTGATTCTTGGTTTGATAATTATTTAGGTGTCATATCTTTAGTATGTATTAAAAATGGAATATTACACCCAGGTACAACAATTATAGTACTTAGTACCCAAAATAATTATACTGTACATACAGTAGGTATATTTACTCCAAAAAAAAAAAATAAAAAATATTTAAAATGTGGTGAAATAGGGTGGATGATATGTGGAATTAAAGACACCGGAGCCTTTCGCGTAGGTGATACAATTACTTCAGCAGTCAATCCAACAACTTATGCTATTCCAGGTTTTCAAAAAATACGCCCAAAAATATTTGCTGGATTATTTCCAATAGATACAGACAAACATGAAATTTTTCGTATTGCATTAGGGAAATTAAGTTTAAATGATTCTGCATTATATTATGAACCAGAAAATTCCCATGCTTTAGGATCTGGGTTTAAATGTGGATTCCTTGGTGTTTTACATATGGAAATTATACAAGCTAGATTAGAAAGAGAATATAATTTAGAAATAATATCTACAACACCAACTGTAATGTACGAAATTGAAACTATAACTAAAAAGATTATTTATGTAAATAATCCAAATGATTTAAATAAAATAAAAAACATCCGAGAACAAAGAGAACCAATTGCAGAATGTAAAATATTAACACCTGAAAAATATATTGGTAAAATAATTAACCTATGTTTAAATAAAAGAGGAACACAAAAAAATATTACTTATCATACACATCAAGTATTATTACATTTTGATATACCTATTGCAGAAATTATCACGAATTTTTTTGATAAAATGAAATCGTTATCAAGTGGATACGCTTCTTTAGAATATCATTTTAAATGTTTTAAAAAAACTGATATAGTATGCTTAGATATTTTAATCAATTCTGTAAAAATTGACGCATTATCTTTAATCATGCATCGTAATAACGTGTACAATCAATCAAGAAAGATAGTTGAAAAAATTAAATTATTACTTCCAAGACAACAATTTAATCTTGCAATACAAGCTGCAATCGGTAATAATATTATTGCTCGATCTACTATTCAACAATTAAGAAAAAATGTACTATCAAAATGTTATGGGGGGGATATTAGTAGAAAAAAAAAATTATTACAAAAACAAAAATCTGGAAAAAAAAAAATGAAAAAAATTGGTAACATCAAAATACCAAAAAAAGCATTTTTCACAATATTATCTAATTAAAATCTGATTATAAAATACAGGAAAAAAAATGAATGATACTTTATTAGGTATTTTATCGATATCATTATTTATTACAGGATTATTCTGGTTGGCTGAAAAAATTTTTTATGTTAAAAAAAAGTCTTTTCAAGATAATTTAGAATTTCAAAAAACATACATTCTTAATAATAAAAAATACAACAAAAGATGTTTTTTTCAAAAAATCTCATCATTTTTTCCAGTACTATTTTTAGTATTTATTGTCAGATGTTTTTGCTGTGAATCTTTTTATATTCCATCAGAATCTATGATACCAACATTATTACCCGGAGATTATATTATTGTAAAAAAATATTTCTATGGAATAAAGAATCCATTTACAGGAAATTTTATAACAAAATATCATAATATTAAAAGAGGTGATATTGTTGTATTTAAATTTCCTAAAAACAAAAATCAAAATTTCGTGAAACGAATTATCGGATTACCAGGAGATAAAATAATATATGATCCAATTAATCAAATTATTACAATTTATGAAAAATACAACCAAAAAAATATAAAAGAAAAAATATTTTTTCAACAATATATTTTTAAAAAATATGATAGTAATATTACTACAGAAAATCAAAATTTAAAAAAAAATATTTCATGTATTAATAAAATAAAAAAAAATGATAATATTTTACATGATAATTGCATGATTTATAAAGAAAATATCGATCATTATAAATATCATATATTAATATCACATGCAAACCAAAAAATAAAAAAAAAATATTTTCTACAAATTACACAACCAAAAAACACATGGATCATACCACCTAAAAATTATTTTGTTTTAGGAGATAATCGTAATAATAGCTATGACAGTCGTTTCTGGGGTTTTGTACCAGAAAATAACATTATTGGAAAAGTAGATTATATCTGGATGAGCTTCAATCAAAAAGCTAATCAATATCCTACTAATATCAATTTGCACCGTATTGGAAAAACCAATTAAATCTAAACATTTAAATAAATATGAATTATATTGTGATACAAAAGTTACAAAAAATCATTGGATATTCTTTTAAAAATAAAAAAATTTTAAAACGAGCTTTAACACATTGTAGTGCAGGTAACCAACATAATGAACGATTAGAATTTTTAGGAGATTCAATTTTAAATTTTGTTATTTCACATGCATTATATAAAAATTTTCCAGATATTAATGAAGGTGATATGAGTAGAATGCGTGCAAAATTAGTCCGGGGAAAAACTTTATCAAAAATCGCAAATGAATTTCAATTAGGAAGATATTTAACATTAGGACCAGGAGAAATTAAAAGCGGAGGTGCACAAAGAAAATCAATTTTAGCTAACGCAATTGAAGCTCTAATTGGAGGTATTTTTTTAGATAGTAATATATTAACTATCAATAAACTAATATTATTATGGTACGCATCAAGACTAAACAAAATTAATCCAAAAAATACAAAAAAAGATGCAAAAACTAGATTACAAGAATATTTACAATCAAAAAATTTTTCTCTACCAGAATATATTATAATACAGGTGTATGGAGAAACACACAATCAATTATTTACAATACAATGTAACATATTAAATATGAAATATAGTGTTATAGGTTTTGGGTCTAGTAAAAGAAAAGCTGAAAAAAATGCTGCACTTGCCGCTTTAATAACATTAGGTATAAAATGAAAAAAAATACCTATTGTGGATACATTGGAATTATAGGAAGAACGAACGTTGGTAAATCAACTATTTTAAATCAACTAATTGATAAAAAAATTTCTATAATTTCAAAAAAATCAGGAACAACACAAAAAAATATTACTGGAATTAAAACAGTAATACAACATCAGTTTATATATATTGATACTCCAGGAATTGAAATATATCCTACGTATCAAAAAAAAAGTATACTTCAAAATAATAATTATATAAATATAATTATCTTTGTTATTAATAAAATAAATTGGGGAAATATTGAAAACATTATTTTAGAAAAAATCAATAAAACACATATACCGACAATTTTAGTCATTAATAAAATCGATCATATTAAAAATAAAAAAACATTATTACCATTTATTGATTTAATATCTAAAAAAAAAAATTTTTTAGATATTATTCCAATATCTGCAAAATATGCAAAAAATATTAACCTATTATCAAGATCAATAACAAAAAACTTGCCAAAGGCAAAACATATATTTCCTAAAAAAAAAATCACAACAAATTCAAAAGAATTTATAATATCTGAAATTATTCGAGAAAAATTTTTACAATTCTTAAATCAAGAAATACCCTACTGTATCAAAATAAAAATTCAATTATTTTATATTGATACAAATAATATATATCAAATTTATGCTACAATATATGTGAAAAACATTAGACATAAAAAAATAATTATCGGAAAAAAAGGTAAAAAAATAAAAATTTGTCACATGTTGGCTACAAAAAATATAAGTCAATTTTTAGGAAAAGATATTCAATTACATTTAACATTTAAACTACAAAGAATATAATAAAATGTCAATTATAGGAATTGGGTGCGATATTATTTGTTTCAAACGAATAAAAAAAATAGTTAGTATTTTTGGAAACAAATTTGCAAAAAGAATATTGTCAGAAAATGAATTAAAAAAATTAAATGACATAAATGATAAAATAAATTTTATTGCAAAAAGATTCGTTGTAAAAGAAGCGTTATCAAAAGCTTTAGGCATTGGTTTAAGATATAAAATAAAAATGAAAAACTTTGAATTATTACATAACATTTTTGGTAAACCACAGCTTGTTTTTTTAAAACAAGCTCGAAATATGCTTATAAAATATAATATCAAGTCAATTCATGTAAGTATTAGTGATGAAAAAAAATACGTCTTTTCTGTAGTTATTTTAGAAAATAATTAATTTATAAAATCAATTTAACACCTTTTATTTTTAAAAAAATTTTTTATTAAATCAGTATATACGCGACAATTTATTAATTCATCAATTTGAATTCTATTTTTTAGGTTTGTAAAAATATTATTTGTATTATATATTTTATTAGTTTTAAATTGATATTTTGTACCTAATACCAACCTCGAAATACGGCTGTGTATAATAGCTCCTAAACACATAAGGCATGGTTCTAATGTTATGTATAATGTCGTATTATATAATCTGTAATTTTTTAAAATTTTTCCACCTTCCTTTAATGCAATCATTTCAGCATGGGCTGTTGGATCATTATTTTTAATAGAACAATTAAAACCAGTGCCAATAATATAATCATTAAATACTAAAATAGCTCCTACAGGAACTTCTCCATTTTTTTTTGCTACATATGCTAGCATTAATGCATACTGCATCCAGATGTAGTCTTTTTTACCCAAAACTTTATCCATAAAAAAAAAGTATAAAATGTTAATATTATAATATTTTTAAGTAAATTATTTAAATATTCTTTTCGTTATTATTTGTTTTTGTATATTCCATTGCCTATTTTTTATATTTAGTCGTTTATCTTGTTTAGATTTTCCTTTACCAATTGCTATTGTTAGCTTACACCAAGCTTTTTTCCAATATAAATTCAGTGCTATCAATGTATAACCTTTTATTTTATATTTACCATATAAATAATGTATTTCTTTTTTTGTTAATAACACTTTTATGTTACGTTGGTATTGATATATTTCTGAATAATAACTCTGTGTATAAGGTTGTATATTTATTCCAACTAAATATATTTCATTATCTTTAAAAGATAAATAGCCATTACTAATATCTATTTTTTTTTCTCGGATAGATTTTACCTCCCATCCTTTTAAAATTAAACCTGATTCAATTTTTTTTTCAATAAAAAAATTATAATATGCTTTTTTATTTTCAACAATATGTAATTTATTGTCAGTAAAATTACTTTTATGCATTGCCATATTTTCACAATATATTAATTTTTTTTATTATAACATATTTTCTATTTTGCCACTACAACCATAGCAGGACGTAAAACACGTTCATATAATTTATATCCTTTTTGCATAACCTCAATAATAAAATTTGACTTAATTTGTTCAGATTCTGAGATAGCTATTGCTTGATGTATATTTGGATTAAAAATAATGTTAGATTCATTAATTATTGTCACATTATTTTTTTTAAGCAATTTATTAAATAATTTTAAAATATTATTTAATTCTACTAACACAGGAAGTAAATTTTTATTAGAACTGGATAAATCAATAGCTTTTTCTATATTATCAATATCATTTAAAATAGAAATTATAATATTTGATAAAGCATATTTATTAGCATTATGCACATCTTTTTTTATTCTATTTAACAAAATATTTATATTTTTTTGAGATAATTGTTCAATAAAAGAAATTTCTTTTTCTTCATCTGATATAATATTTTTTAATTCATCAATTGTTTTTTTCATAATATTTTTAACATCTTTTATATTAAGTATATTTTTAAATTTTAATAATTTATTTACTGTAAATAAAACTACAAAATTTTAGATTCCTTAATTAAAGGAGCAATGTAAGATACAGCCATATCCCATGGTTGCTCAATCCATACATTTTGCGGGATATCGATAATGTAATTATCAACTAATTTTCGCCCTTTAGGTTTTGCAAAAATTGTTACAAAATACGCTTTTGGATATATTTTTCTAATTAACCTGGCTGTGCCACCTGTATCAACTAAATCATCTATAATTAATAGATTTTCTTCGGTTAAATTTGATTTTTTAATTAATTTAATTTTTTTTAAGAAATTATAATTGTAACTCGATATACAAATAGTATCTACGTAACGAATACTTAATTCTCTTGCTAATAACGCCGCGGGAACTAATCCTCCTCTAGTTACTGCTATAATATTTTCCCACTTCTTAATTCCCATGACTCGATGAGCCAATTTTTTAGTATATATTTGAAGCATGTCCCATGTAACAATATGTTTCCTATTCATAGAAACTTTGTCGATGTTTTAAAAATGATAAATGAAAATAAAATTAAATTAGTATTATAAAAATATTTTTATATAGTAATTTAATTATATATTATTTAATAAAATAATATCGATAATAAAATACGGTGCGGACGGGATTCGAACCCGTGACCTCTGGCGTGACAAGCCAATATTCTAACCAGCTGAACTACCGCACCAAAATAAAATACTTATAAATTAGAATTTTTTATCCATCCATAGAATTTTTTTTTGACCTATATTTTTCAAATAATTTCTGTGCTCCTTTTGTTCAATTTTTGAAGCTTTTAAAATTCTTAAAGAATTAGAATTTTCAGTAACATCTTGAAGTACTAAATTATTATTTTTTAATATTAAGTTATCTAAATCAATGACTTTTTGTACAGTTGTCATTCTAAGATATATCTTTGCTAAAATATTAGCATCAGTAATAGCACTGTGTAAATTCCTACCAATCGAATTCATTTTATATCTATTGCATAATGCATCTAAATTGTTTTTTTTTCCTGGAAATATTTTTCTGGCAATCTTTAAAGTATCTATAATTTTACAATAAGAAGCAATACTTTTGAATTTATAATTTATATTTTTTATTTCATGATTTAAAAAAGATATATCAAAGTCTGAATTGTGAGCAATAACGATAGAATCTTTAATATATTTTATAAAATCTAAATATACATCTGAAAATTTTGGTTTATCTTTCAGAAATTTACTTGATATGCCATGTATCTTAAATGCTTGTATATCAATTTCTCTACCCGGATTTAAATATACATGAAAGTTATTTCCTGTCAATTTTCTATTGATGATTTCTACTGCTCCAATTTCTATAATTTTATGACCGGAATAAATGAGACCTGTACGATTGAATCCTGTTGTCTCTATATCAAGAGCAATTTTTCTTTGAAGTATATTATTCATAAGGGTAATTTCATTCAATACTTGGAGCTAAGCGGGATTGAACCGCTGACCTCCTGCGTGCAAGGCAGGCGCTCTCCCAGCTGAGCTACAGCCCCTATTATTTTTATAGGCTTAAGTGGATTTGAACCACCGACCTCACCCTTATCAGGGGTGCGCTCTAACCAGCTGAGCTATAAGCCTATTATTTAAGCTGTGAGTATCAAATAATCAATGTGAGCACATCAAAAAATTAATATGCAATTTAATGTAAGGAGGTGATCCAACCGCAGGTTCCCCTACAGTTACCTTGTTACGACTTCACCCCAGTTATGAACCACAAAGTGGTAAGCGTTCTCCGTAAAACGGTTAAACTACTTGCTTCTTTTGCAATTCACTTCCATGGTGTGACGGGCGGTGTGTACAAGGCCCGGGAACGTATTCACCGTGACATTCTGATTCACGATTACTAGCGATTCCGACTTCGTGGAGTCGAGTTGCAGACTCCAGTCCGGACTAAGATACACTTTATGAGATTTGCTTGTCTTTACAGAGTTGCTTCTCTTTGTATGTACCATTGTAGCACGTGTGTAGCCCTGGTCGTAAGGGCCATGATGACTTGACGTCGTCCCCACCTTCCTCCAATTTATAACTGGCAGTCTCCTTTGAGTTCCCGGCCGAACCGATGGCAAAAAAGGATAAGGGTTGCGCTCGTTGCGGGACTTAACCCAACATTTCACAACACGAGCTGACGACAGCCATGCAGCACCTGTCTCATAGTTCCCAAAGGGCACTTTCTTATTTCTAAGAAATTCTATGGATGTCAAGACCAGGTAAGGTTTTTCGCGTTGCATCGAATTAAACCACATGCTCCACCGCTTGTGCGGGCCCCCGTCAATTCATTTGAGTTTTAGCCTTGCGACCGTACTTCCCAGGCGGTCAACTTAATGCGTTAGCTTCGGAAGCCATCTCTCAATGGAAACAACCTCCAAGTTGACATCGTTTACAGCGTGGACTACCAGGGTATCTAATCCTGTTTGCTACCCACGCTTTCGCACCTCAGCGTCAGTTATCGTCTAGGAGGTCGCTTTCGCCACAGGTATTCCTCCAGATATCTACGCATTTCACCGCTACACCTGGAATTCTACCTCCCTCTACGAAACTCTAGATTATTAGTTTTAAATGCAGTTCCTAAGTTAAGCTCAGGTATTTCACATCTAACTTAATAGTCCACCTACGTGCTCTTTACGCCCAGTAATTCCGATTAACGCTTGCACCCCCCGTATTACCGCGGCTGCTGGCACGGAGTTAGCCGGTGCTTCTTTTTCAGGTAACGTCATGGAAGATAGTTATTAGCTATCTTCTTTTCTTCCCTGACGAAAGTACTTTACAACCCGAAGGCCTTCTTCATACACGCGGCATAGCTGCATCAGGCTTTCGCCCATTGTGCAAGATTCCCCACTGCTGCCTCCCGTAGGAGTCTGGACCGTGTCTCAGTTCCAGTGTGGCTGGTTGTCCTCTCAGACCAGCTAGAGATCATCGCCTTGGTAGGCCGTTACCCTACCATCAAGCTAATCTCATCTGGGTTCATCTAAAAGTGTAAGGTTTATAAAGAGAATAAATCCCCTACTTTGGTTTCTCAACATTATGCGGTATTAGCTATCGTTTCCAATAGTTATCCCCCTCTTTTAGGCAGATCCCCAGATATTACTCACCCGTTTGCCGCTCGCCGACAAAAAAGTAAACTTTTTTTCGCTGCCGCTCGACTTGCATGTGTTAGGCTTGCCGCCAGCGTTCAATCTGAGCCATGATCAAACTCTTCAATTAATATCTGCTATTTTTGAAATAACAGGTTAAAGCCTAAAATCTTTATTTTATTAAAAAATATTAATAAAATTATATTCGGCAATTAATTTATTTTGTGCCCACACTAATTATTTGATTAATTTTTAAAGAGCGTATTTCATGAAGTTCTAAACTATATACTACATGATTTAAAAAATATGTCAATATATTTATTATTTTTTTTATATTTATATAAAAAATAATATATTTTACAATTTATAAAAATATTTCAATAGTAATAAATATTAATTGTTTACATTAATATAGTATAGTATTTTATTACATTTATTACAACTAATTTATTAAAAATAGGTAATAATAAAACATGCATATCAAAAAAGTATTAAAAAAATCAATTCATGAAATCCTTACAAATATAAATATACCAAAAGAATATACACATCATATCAAAATTAGCTCAAAATCTAAAATTGGACACTATCAAATTAATGGTATCATGAATGTTTGTAAAATATTGCATTATGATATAAAAATATTGTCTCAAAAAATCATATTATCTATGAAAAACCATATTATATATAAAAAAATAAAATATTCTAATCCAGGCTTTATTAATATTTTTTTACATAGTCAATGGTTATCAGAAAACATTGAAAAAATAATATATTCTCATAGATTAGGAATTATAAAAGAAAAAAAAAAAAAAAATATCATTATAGATTATTCATCTCCAAATATGGCTAAAGAAATGCATGTAGGACATTTACGTTCAACAATTTTAGGAGATGTTATGGCACGTACATTGGAATTTTTAGGACATCATGTAATACGTATTAATCATATTGGTGATTGGGGGTTGCAATTTGGTATGTTAATAGCATTTTTAAATACCAAATATAAAAAATATGAAAATATGAATTTATCATTAAAAAATTTAGAAAAAATTTATCAAAAATCAAAAAAACTATACGAAAAAAGTAAAATTTTTCAAGAAGAAGTAAACCAATGTCTAATTAAATTACATCAAAATGATAATATATATATTAATATATGGAAAAAAATAATACAAACTACAATACAAGCTAATCAAAAAATATACAACTTACTCAATGTAACATTGAAAAATAAACATATTTTTGGAGAAAGTTTCTATATTAAGTTATTACCAAAAATGATATTAGATTTAAAAAATAAAAATATTGCAAAAAAAAAAGATGGAAACACAATTATATATCTAAAACATATAAAGAATAAACACGGGCAACCCATGGGAGTCATTATTCAAAAAAAAAATAATATATTTTTATATACTACTATTGATTTAGCATGTTTGAAATATCGTATTGAAAAACTACATGCAGATAAAATAATATACTACACAGATATTAGACAAAAACAGCATTTTACTCAAATTTTATCTATTGCAAAACAAGCAAAATATATACCAAAAAATTTTCCCTTAGAACATCATACTTTTGGAATGATTCTAAATAAAGAAAACAAACCATTTAAAACTAGAAATGGCCAATTAATTAAATTATATGAATTAATCAAAGAGGCAATAGAAAGATCAAAGAAAATTATAAAATCTAAAAATCCAAATTTAAAAAAAAATAAAATATTACATTTAGCAAAAATAATTGGAATTAGTGCAATTAAATATTTTGATCTTTCTAAAAATCGAAAAAAAAATTACATATTTGATTGGGATAATATGTTATCTTTCCATGGTAATACAGCACTTTATATACAATATACATATACTAGAATTCAATCCATTATAAAAAAATCAAAATTCTCTCCACAGAAAATATATAATCCTGTTATATTAACAACAGATATTGAAATTAATTTATCTATTCAACTACTACAATTCGTTGAAATAATTAAAAAAATAAAAAAAAATGGAACACCACACATATTATGTTTATATTTATTCAAACTATCTTCTTTATTTTCTATTTTTTATGAAAAATACTCTATTAATCATGCTAAAAAAATTAATATTCAGAAAAGTCGATTAAAACTATCGTTTTTAGTAGCAAAAACAATTAAATTAGGATTAAAATTGCTAGGAATTTACACTATAAAATGTATGTAAAATTATACAAATATTTCTAATATTCAATCAAGCTAGTAAATACTATTTTTTTAGCGTGTGATATTTCCAAATCAGACAATATGATTAATTCTGAATTATACTTTCGAAAAAAAGATGATGCAAATGTACGTATGATATGTTTCACCAATATAATTAAAGGAGCGCAAAAATCCTTCTGTTTTTTAATTGCCCGACGTATGCTATTTAAAAATTTATCATTCATAGGATCAAAAAAATTTTTACTAGAATGCATGTTTTTAAGTAATAGATTTTCAAATTCTGGATCTAATCCAATTACATATACATTATCTACATCACAAAAAAAATGTTGATTAATTAATTTTTTTAAAGATAAACGTACAAAACTAATTAATTCATCAATATTTTTATATATTAAACCATATTTAATTAAAGTATACATAATAGTATACATATCACAGATAGGAATATGTTCCAACAATAAATTGTATAATATTTTTTGAAATAAATTTATACTCATAATTTTTGGAACTAATTCTTCAGTTAATTTAGGAAATTTTATAGACATTAACTCTAACACTTGATTTACTTCACGCTTACCCAACAAATCATTCGCACACTGGAACATAATATTTTTTAAATGTATAATAATAACAAATTGAGGATACAAAACATCATATTTATTTTCTATAGCTTCGTAATATCTATGAGGTTGAATCCAAATAAATGGGTATTGAGGTATAATATCAATAATTTGATAACCTAATTTTTTATTAACATATTTTGTTTGTATTGCTAAAAATTTATTCAAATAAACATGCCCTGTACCATATGTTATTCCATTGACTAAAATGCGATAATCAAACATAGATAAGTGATTATTAAAAGAAATACTAATATTACTAGGGAAAAAACCTATTATCTTAGAAAACTCTTTCCGTAATTCAGTGATATAAAGAAATAAATTATTACGATTATCAATATTAATCAATTGAAGAAGTAAAAAACCTATTTCTAATGTAACTACAGTATCTGGACTTAATTGATTCTCCAATGTATTATTCATTTCTTGAGAATAATTCAAATTATCAAGATTAGTATAATTAAGTATCATAGATTTGGGAGAATTATATTTAAAATAATTTACATAACATGAAATCAACATTAATATAAATGAAAATAATAAAAACATTAAATGAGGCATACCTGGAATTAATCCAAAAATTACTAAAAATAAACTGCTTAATATAAAAACTTGTGGATAATAAAAAAATTGTTCAATGATTTGCTCGCTCAGATTTTGATTAGAACTCACTCTAGTAACAATAACTCCTGCTGCTGTTGAAATAATTAACGCCGGAATTTGTGCAACCAATCCATCACCAATAGTTAATAAAGTATAAATTTTTATAGATTTATAAAATGTCATATTATGTTCAATAATACCAATAAACAATCCACCTACAATATTAACAATCATAATTAAAATACCTGCAATAGCATCCCCTCGAACAAATTTACTTGCACCATCCATAGAACCATAAAAATTTGCTTCTTGTGAAATTTTCATACGACGTATTTTTGCTTTTTGAATATTAATTAACCCAGAATTTAAATCTGAATCTATGGCAATTTGTTTTCCGGGCATACTATCTAATATGAACCTTGCACTTACTTCTGCAATACGACCCGCACCTTTTGTAATCACAATAAAATTAATAATCACTAAAATCAAAAATATTATTATTCCAACTGAGAAATTTCCTTGCACTAAAAAATATCCAAAGGCCTTTATAACATTTCCTGCAGCATATGATCCTGTATGTCCATGTAAAAGAATAATTCGCGTAGAAGCAATATTTAAAGAAAGACGTAACAAAGTTGAAAGTAATAAAATAGTTGGAAATACTGAAAATTCTAAAGTATTTCGTATAAATAATGATACCATGAGAACTACGATAGACATTGTAATATTGAAAGTAAACAATATATCTAACAAGAATGGAGGAAAAGGCAATATCATCATAGATAATATCATAAATATTATGATTGGACTAGCCCATGTTTTCCAATTAATTTTTAACACAGAATATAATATATTAAAAAAATACAAAAAATAATACATAATTTCAACACTCAGTATAAAATTTACAAATAAAATTAAAAAATAAAAAAATAAACATAAAAAATCAAAAAATTTTATATTTATAGCTATAATTTGTAAATTATATGAAATATAAATACATTATATAAAATGTAAAAAATCAAATAATTAAAATATAAAAAAACAGATTTAAAATATAAATAAAATTATAAAAAATTATTTTTGTATATTTCCCCTGTATATATTGGATTTACTTTCAGTATCTTTATTTTCGTCTTCTATTTCTTTTCGACTCATTTTTAATTGATTATTGTAATTCCATTTATTCCATAATATATCAATAATTACTACAGGAATCAATCCAATTAAAATAAATATTATAAAATAATAAATCATTTTCAATCCAATCTTTAATGATATCAAAAAAGACAAAAAACTTAAATTAATAATTATAAGAAAAAAATTATTTAAATATAAATAAATAATCAAAAAAATCACTAAAAATTTAAACAAAATATTAAAATATTTAATATAAAATCCATAAGAAATTACATCTTGAAAAATATTCAAAAAATAAAAACGTAAATTATTAATCTGAATAAAATTAATATTCAAAAAATAACCATTAAAAATAATAGAAGACAAAAAGATACCAAAAATATAAATAACAACAAATAACAAAAATAAAAAAAAAATTTTTTTACATTTTAAAATTATCATATTCCAAAAACAGATATGATTAATAATAGAATGATTAAATGAAAAACCTAGAATCATTATTTTACAAAACATAAACATAATATCATAAAAATAAAAATATCCCATAATGATTCCAGTACAACAAATTAATAAAGAATTCAATTCATTAGAAGAATACTTCATACCTTGATTTTGAGCTTTTTTTAGATGTTGATATGTAGCATGTTCAGTTTTTTCTTGCATATCGTCTTGCATAATTTGAAAACCTCACAATTATAAAAGATAGCATACCAATTATAAAAATAAACATATGGTATTAAAATGTATAGTACTTTAAAAATATATCACTAATTTAATTTCATTAAAAAAAATAAATTATCATGTAGTGTAAATATACTATAAACAAGTTATCTATTAAAATATGCGTACAAATCAATATTTATTATATACCCTACAATCAATACCGAAAAATATTGATACATCTAGTCATCAATTAATGTTAAAAGCAGGTTTAGTACGAAAAACACATTCAGGATTATACACCTGGCTTCCCAATGGACTAAAAGTATTACAAAAAATAAAAAAAATTATTAGAAAAGAAATGAATCACATACAAGCTATAGAAATATGTTTTCCTATTCTTCAATCAGACAGTTTATGGAAAAAAAGTAATCGATTTTACCAATACGGGAAAGAACTAATAAAAATATATGATCGAAATCATCATACATTTATACTCAGTCCAACTTATGAAGAAATGGCAACCGATTTTATTAAAAAAGAAATTAAATCATATAAAAAATTGCCAGTAACATTATATCAAATTCAAAAAAAGTTTAGAGATGAAATTAGACCCAGAGGTGGAATTATTAGAGCAAAAGAATTTATTATGAAAGATGCTTATTCTTTCCATTATGATAAAAAATCCTTACAAGATACATATAAAAAAATATATCTAGCATATGAAAGAATATTTAAAAAGATGCAGTTAAAATTTTATTCTGTAAAAGCAGATTGTGGAATTATAGGAGGAAATTATTCTCATGAATTTCAAGCAATTGCAAAAAACGGAGAAGATAAACTTATTATCTTAAAAACATCAGAAAAAAAAAAAAAAATTCAATTAATTACAAAAGATTATATTATAAAAAATTTTTTTTACAAAAAAAAAATACCACTCAAAAATGTACATCAAACAAGTATACTACATAAAAATTTCATAAAAATTTACATTATGAAATATGAAAATAATATCAATCAGAAATTCTTTGGATATATAATACGTGGTGATCATGTATTAAATATAGAAAAAATTATGCAGAAAAAAAATGATGTAAATCATCGCAAAATAGTTTTTCCAACAAAAAAAGAAATGAATAATATTATTCAAAAAATAAAAAAAAAAATTTTTTTTATTCCAATTATTATTGATACACATATTTTATACTTAAAATCTCTAATATTAAAAATGAAAATTAATGAGATATACTATAATATAAATTTTATAGATCAGACATTTCAATCAATTCAAGTTAGTAATATTATAAAATCACCGATAAAAAAAATATACAAGATAAAAAATTGTATTGAAGTTGGACATATATTTCAAATAGGAAAACAATACTCTCAATTTATAGACTTAAAGATATTAAATAAAAATAAAATTAGAGAAACAGTATATATGGGTTGTTATGGTATTGGTGTAACCAGATTAATAGCAGCTATTATCGAACAACACCATGATCAAAAAGGTATTATTTGGCCAAAATGTGTTGCTCCATTTGAATTATTGATCATACCAATTTTTTTTCATAAATGTAAAAAAATAAAAAAAATATCTGAAAAATTATATCATAAGTTTAAAAAAAATAAAATAGAGGTATTACTAGAAGATCGTAACGAACATATTAATGTTATATTTTCTGATGCTAATTTAATAGGTATTCCAAATATTATTATTATTAATAATAATACTCTAAAAAACAATACAGTAGAATATCAAGAAAGAAAAAATATTACGAAAAAAAATATCATAGATATTAAAAATATTTACGAATTTATTATCAATAAAATTAAAAAAAATTAAAATGTAAAATATACATTATTTTTTCCTAATAATATTTTTAAATTATATAATAATTTTTCGCTTAAAGAAACATTCCATCGTGCATGTAATTTAAAATTTGATTGATTATTATACATATTATAACGAAGATAAATTGGTATCTTACCGCCTACATCAGAAAGAATACATTTTTTAATATCATGTAATATGTCTGTATAAAACGTATCATTATTAATTATTAATATTAATTTCTGAATATAAAAATTTCTAGCTTCATCAATACTCATCATAAAATCAGCAATAATTTTATTTGATTTTAAAGGATTACTTAAGACATGTTTCCCAAAAATAATTACAATATCATTTTTTTTAACCTTATTTTTATATAAAGAGATTAAATGATCAAAAAAAATTACTTCAGTATCATGTAATTGATTAGTAATTTCTAAAAACATAATGCGTTTATTTTTTTTAGTTATTTTAAAACGTATAGCAGATACTACCCCAAAAATTTTTTTTATATTTTTTTTAGTAATAAAAATATTTTTTGTATTAGAAACATTAATGTAATAATTTAACTCAATAGCATATTCACGTAAAGGATTTCCAGTTAGATAAAAACCTAATACATCTTTTTCAAAATCTAATTCCATCTTTTCTGACCAAAAAATTTTTTTATTTTTGATTAATTGATCATTTAATATTTTATTTTCTTGATACATAGGCTGTAATAAAGTTAATTGATTAATACATTTTAAATTATTATATTGATTAGAAAAAATTATTGCTTGTTCAATTGATTGCATTAATCGATCTCGTCTTATATTTAAACAATCAAAACATCCAGATAAAATTAATTTTTCCAAAACACGTTTATTAATAAACTTTGATTGTATATTTGTACAAAATTCAAAAAAATTATTAAACTTCTTAATACGCTGTCTTACGCGCATAATTTCTTCTACGACAGATTTTCCAACACCTTTAATAGCACCTAAACCATACACAATATTACGATCGGAGTTAACTTTAAAACAATACTCACTCAAATTAATATTTGGCGGAATAATTTTGATATTCATTCGTATACATTCTTTAATAGAAATATGAATCTTATTTACATTATCAAGATCAGCGCTCATTACAGCTGTCATAAATTCAGCAGGATAATTCGATTTCATCCATAATGTTTGATAGGAAATTAAAGCATAAGCAGCAGAATGTGATTTATTAAAACCATAACCTGAAAATTTTTCTAACAAATCAAATATTTTATTTGAAAATTCATATGATATACCATTTTTTTTAGCATTTTCTTGAAAATCCATACGCTGATCCGACATTTCTTGCACTTTTTTTTTAGACATAGCACGTTGTAATACTTCCGCTTTAGATAATTTATAACCTGATAATACCTGTGCAATTTGCATAACTTGTTCTTGGTATAATATTATCCCGTAAGTCGATTCTAAAATCGGTTTTAAAGATATATGTTGCCATTTAGCATCAGGATAAAAAATAGGCTCTTTACCGTGTTTTCGATTAATAAAATTATCTACCATACCTGATTGTAAAGGTCCAGGACGAAATAATGCAATTAATGAAATAATATCTTCAAAACAATCAGGACGTAATTTGATAATCAAATCCCGCATGCCATACGATTCTAACTGAAATACCGCAATTGTATTACCAGTTTGTAATAGTTGAAAACTTCTGTGATCATTTAATGGTATGTTATTAATGCAAATATTACTCTTATCAGTACGTTTAAGAAATTGATTAATCAGTTTCAGAGCATCATACATAATAGTTAATGTACGTAATCCTAAAAAATCGAACTTTAATAATCCTACATAATCAATATCATTTTTATCTAATTGAGTAATAAAAAAATTATTATCACATTGCAAAGGAGTAAAATCAGTTAATTTTTTTGGAGCAATGACAATACCACCAGCATGTTTTCCGGTATTTCTAATAACACCTTCTAATTTTTGAGCGATATCAATTAAACGTTTGACTTCAATATTTTTTTGATATAATTCTATTAAATGAAATTCATTTGATAAAGCTTGCTTTAAAGTAATTCCAGTATCTAGAGGTATTAACTGTGAAATATTATTAACAAAACCATACGGATATCCTAAAGCACGACCTACATCTCTAATCACTGCCCTGGCAGACATAGTTCCAAAAGTAATAATTTGCGCAACCTTATCCAATCCGTAAAATTTTGCAACATGATCAATTACTAAATCTCTTTTATCCATACAAAAATCAATATCAAAATCAGGCATAGATTTTCTTTCGGGATTTAAAAAACGTTCAAAAATTAAACCAAATTTTAAAGGATCTAATTCAGTAATTTTTAAAACATATGCAACTAATGATCCTGCTCCAGATCCTCTCCCTGGACCAACTGGTATATTATTATCTTTTGCCCACTGCACAAACTCCATAACAATCAAAAAATATCCTGGAAAATTCATTTTATTAATAATATCTAATTCTGTAAATAATCTTTTTTTATATTTCTCAAATATTATCATTCTATTTTTTTGATTTAAATATAAATTACGAAAACGATCTTTTAATCCCTGTACACTTTTCTTAAATAAACAATCCTGCACATTAATTTTTCCAGTTGGAAAAACCGGTAAAAAATATTTTCCGGTAGAAATAACCACATTACAACGTTTTGCAATTTCTACACTATTTTGTAATGCCTCAGGTAAATCATGAAATAACATACACATTTCATGTTCGGTTTTTAGAAACTGTTGTGGACTATAATATCCATTATTTTTATTACAATTAACAGTTACTCCTTGATCAATAGCCAATTTAATATTATGCGTATCAAAACCATGTTCATGTATAAAACAAACATCATTTGTAGCAACAATAGGAATATTTTTTAGAATAGATAATTGAATAACGCATTTTATGTATTGTTCTTCATAAATACGATTCGTACGATGTATTTCAAAATAATAAAAATCAGAAAAATATGTATTATAAAAATCTATAAATAAATTTGCATGATCATAATCTTTATTAACTATATATCTTCCAAAATCCCCATAATATCCCCCAGAAAGAATAATTAATCCAGATTTATATTTTACTAACCAATCTTGGTGTATAATAATATTATTATCTATCGTATTACTACTGTTCTTTTGAGATTGAGCTTTAGAAATTAATATAATAAGATTTTTATAACCAATCTTATTAATAGCTAAAATATTAATTATAGAATCTGTATTGGGAATAAAATTAAATTTGATTCTTAATTTAACCCCAATAATTGGTTTAATTCCATATTTCAAGGCAGCTTGATAAAACTTAATTACACCATAAAAATTACCATAATCAATCATGCCTAAAGCAGGCATATTTAAAGTATAGGCACGTTGAATTAATTCTTGTGGTTTATTCAAACCACTAGTAATAGAGTAATCACTCCTAGTATTTAAATGAATAAATTTAGGTATCATAAGATTGTAAACACAATATTAATAAAATATTAGTAAAATATATTCCAATAATATATTTCATAACAAGATACATAATAAAAATTAAAAAAAATTTAAAACATATTTACATGAAATTTTTGCATAGCAAACAACATGATCTTTAACACAAATTATACCTTGAAAAAAAATAATATCACGGTATTTTTTGATAATATTTACTTTTATAATTAGTTGATCACCGGGAATAACAATTTTTTTAAATTTAACAGAATTTATCCCTGATAAAATATAAAAACCTTTACTACTTCGATATTCCGGATATTTTTTTAACGCTAAAATAATTGCGGATTGTGCTATTGATTCTAACATCAATACACCCGGAAAGATAAATACATCTGGAAAATGACCCTGCAAAAATGGATCATTCAAAGTAATATTTTTAATTGTTTGAATTTGATCGTTACCCGAAAAACATTTTATACGATCAACTAATAAAAATGGATACCTATGAGGTAGTAATTTTAAAATATTTTCCATGCTATTATAAAATTATTGAATGATTTTAACATCAACTCTACTATTTTATAACACTATTCATCATGATTAAAATGACATTGTAATTTTTTTAAAATATCTCCAATATTATAAAGTACTGGATGTACATATGAAAAATCTATCAGACCAACAGGTGTATCCCAAATAATCGTCATTCCTGTTGACGCATGTACATTACTAACAGTATTATAATTTTTCATTTTATATAAAATATCATATAAGAGATTTTTCCAATTCGTATTATTAATACCATAGCAATCAAAAAATAAAGATGTTCTAAAAAATTTATCATAATAATTATTTAAAATAAAAAAATTTGGTATTATTAAGTCAAATTTTCCAAGTAAAAAATTTTCACCAATAATTCTTTTCCTATCAACTAAACTTTTAGAATTATTATTACTTATATGATCTGATTGCAAAGAAATATCTTGATTTGAAAATCCTCTGATATTATTATTTTCTATATTGAAACTTTCATAATATGGATGATCAGTGTCTTCTAATGAATATACAACACCAGTATTAATATAAGTATGTAAAATAAATTTATACTTCTCTAATATTGGAATATACTGTTCAATACAAAACGATTCTTGATAAAATTTCTTGTGATCGTTATTAAGAAAGATCTTTCCTTCAAAAAAAAACTTATTTCCAAAATTTGGAAAATTTATTTTAGGAAAAGTATCATATAACCAAGAATATGTAATGGTAACATTTGAAGTAAATTGATCCTGTAAAAATATTTTTTTATATTCTTTGAAAAATAAAAATTTTTCAACAGGGAAAATATATGTATTATCATGAATAGAATCAATACGATCATAATTTACACCTATTGTAATAACATTATTCTTTAATTTTAAAAATTTAAAATTTTCTTCAATTCCATATACTTCATTAAGTGTATTTTTATCTCGAAAATCGTGGTTGTGTACAGCATGATAAAAAATACGATGACTAAAAAGAATATCATCGATTTTATTTGGAAATTTTAATGCAAAGCTAGCATTATTTTTCAATGCACTAAAAAAAACATCCATATTAGTATCAATACTACGAGAAATCCAATTGTTATGATTATATTGTACATCACATGTTATACCTTCGTCAATCTCATATCCCATGTGCACATCAAAATCATCTACTTTTTCTGTTTTGACTTTATATATTATATTAATCTTGTCTAATGTACCAGGTGCAATTTTCATATGTACAGAAACATATCTAAAATACCCGGTTTTCAATAAAGTTAATTTACCTTGTTGAATTAGCTTTAAATCTAAGTAAGATCCAGGATGTAATTGATCTGAAATATGATGTAATAATTGATCATTTTTAAATTCATCACCCTGTATCTCAATATTATTAATCATGAATCTTGGACCAAGATTAATATAAAAATTTAAAGTAAGCTGTTTATTTTCCTTATTAAGAATAGTATTTATAAAGACTTTACCCTGTAAACACCCAATCTTTAAAAATATATTCTGTATTCTATGTTTAACATTAAGAATATCATATACATTATATTGATGAAATAATTGTACAGTTGATAATTCTTTTTGAAACATATGATTATATTGTCCTAAATTCCCATGTAATATAACAGATGATAAAATATATTGATCTCCTTCAAATATATGAATATTAACTAGAAAATTATTTTTATTATTTATAGAAATAAACTTTATACTCTCAATATGAAAATTTATATACCCATTTTGCAAATAAAAATGTTTTAATTTTAATAAATCAGATACAAAAACTGTTTTATGATATTTTTTATTATGAAATAAATTTCGTTGAATAAAATTAGGGTATGAAGAAAAAAATGAAAGAATTTTATTTGTAGGATATGATTTATTACCTATAATATTAATACCATTTAATACTTTTCTAGGTCCTTCAGTGATATTAATATGTATAATACAATAATTATTCTTGACTAATTGCTTATCAATATTAATCTTTGTGCCATAAAATCCATATTGACTATATATTTTTTGTAAATTTTGTTGTAAAATTTCTATTAATTTTTTATGAAATATATGACTAACTTTTAATCCAGTTAATTTACATTGTCGCAAAATAGTATGTTGGTGAATATGAAAATTACCAGAACAAATAATTTTTTTAATAATTGGTTTTTCGTGTAATTTAAAAAAAATATGATGTTTTGACTGAGACACTGAAATTTTATCAAAATAACCAGTAGATGACAATTTTATAATATTATGCTTAATATCATCTATGTTCATGGTATGATCTTCACTAACTTTGATATCATTTAATAATTCTTTTCGGGAAATATTATGTAATCCTAAAAATTTTATTTTTTTAGTATTAATACTAGTTTGTGCAGTACTACATGCACTATAACAACATAAAGAAAATAATAAAATTAATCTAACAATAATATTTTTCATAATATACATATATTTAAATGAGTAGAACTATTAAAGACGTGTAATAGTGTTATATAAAAAATTATAATACATAAAAATTTAATGCTTTCCCACTCTCATAATATCAGATTGTTTTTTTAAGCATAAATCATTAACTATATTAATATACTTATTCGTTAAAAATTGTATTTCAGTTTGTATCATACGTTCATCGTCAAGTGTAAATATTTTTTTCTTTACATGTTTTTTTAATATATCATTTGCATCTCTTCGAATGTTTCGCATCATAATACGATTACATTCTGCATCAACCTGTATAGATTTATAAATCTTTTTTCTTCTTTCTTCTGTTAAAGAAGGAAATATTAATTTAATAAAACCATCTTGTACTACAGTAGTAGCTTCAATTTTTGAATTAAAAATTTCTTTTTCAATGACTCGAAGAATATTTTTATCAAAAACATTAATTTTTAATATATTAGCACTCTCAATTGTAATATTTGATATTTCTCGTAATGATGTTTTTTTTCCATAATATTCAATATAAACTTTATCTAGTAGTTTAGGAGATACACGATCAATACAAACATTACTAATATTTTTTTTAAATATTAACAAACATTTTTTCATACGCATCTCAATATCTTTTAGTATATCATAATCCATATTTTTACCCAAATAAAATAATCTATAAAATATAATTTAGTATTAAAATTATAACATAATATTATATCGATATATTTTTAATATCATCGCAAATAATAGTTCCTTCACGTTCTCCAAGTAAAATACGTTTTAAAGCTCGACGACGACGAATATTAAATATACAAATTGGAATTTTATAATCTCGTGCTAGTATAAATGCTGTTAAATCCATAACTTTAAACTCATATTTCAATACATCTTGATAATTTATCTGATGATACAAAAAAACATTTTTATGGTAATACGGGTCTTTAGAATATACACCATTTACTTTTGTACCTTTTAAAACGATTTCTGAATTAGTTTCAATAGCTTTAATACAAGCAACAGAATCTGTTGTAAAGAAAGGTTGCCCTATTCCACCACAGAAAATTACAACTACAGATTTAGATAATAATTCCAAAGCATACATTAAATTATATTTATTGCATATACTACTCACAATAATTGTAGACATTACATAAACAGGTACATTTAATTGATGAAATAATTCTTGCAAAAATAAACCATTAATAACTGTTGATAACATGCCGATATAATCTGCTGTAATTCTATTAATTCCCATTTTCGATAAATTAGCACCTCTAAATAAGTTACCACCACCTATTACAATACTGATTTGTATACCATGTTTTAATAAATACTTAATGTCATTAATTATTTCATAAATCATAGAATTTTCAAATCTTGAAGTATTAAAATCCTGAATAACTTCACCACTAATTTTTAGTAAAACGCGTTTATATATAAATTTCATTTGAATAAAGTTTTCATTTGTTATATTTAATTTAATAATAATAAATATATCTACAGCAATGTATTTAAATGATTTCACCTAACTCAAAACGAATAAACTGTATCACTTGTAAATTATTTTCATACAATACATCTTGAATTTTTTTACCAACATCAAATACACAATCTTGACCTAATAAACAAATATTGTTAATAAATTTCTCTATTCTTCCTGTAACTATTTTTTTAGCTATCGATACCGGCTTTCCAGTACGAATAGCAATCTCTAATTGTATTTTTTTTTCTTCTTCAAGAATAGATTTAGGAATATCTTTTTTTGATAAATAACCTGGATTAACAGCTGCAATATGCATGGCAACTTTTTTTATAATATCTTGATTATTTCCATGATAATAAAGTAATACTCCAATTTTATTTCTATGAACATATGCTGTAACCGTATTTCCAATTAATACAGAAAATCTACGAATTAATATATTTTCACCAAATCGAGATATTAAAAAGTTTCTCTTAGATTCGAAATTATTTTTTAAAACTGATATATCTGTAATATTTTCTATATATGCAGTAGAAAGTACTTCTGTAGCAAATTTAATAAAATCAGAATGTTGTGCAACAAAATCAGTTTCACAATTTAATTCTAGAATATATGCATATCTATTTTTTTTTAAATAAGTAAATATTATTCCACGCAATGCAACATTTTTAGATCTATTTTCTGATTTAATTTGTCCGTTTTTTTTTAAAATTATAATCGCTTTTTGCATGTCACCTTTCGCAGTAATTAATGCTTTCTTACATTCCATAATACCAATACCTGACTTTAATCGTAATTTTTTTACGAGATCAGAAGTAATACGCATAATTTTCTTCCCTAACAACATAAATATATATATAAAACATAATAAAAAATGTTGAATAACATTATATCATACAAAAAATACATAATAAGATTATTATCAATACATATCAATTATCATAACTAATAATTATATTATCCTTGATAATTTTTTATAGATATAAATTTTAAAACAATAGTTAAATATAAATTTATAGCACGCATTGCATCATCATTACCAGGAATAACAAAATCTATTCCATCAGGATCAGAGTTAGTATCAACAATTGAAAAAACTGGAATACCTAAATTATTTGCTTCTTTAACCGCAATACGTTCATGGTATGCATCAATAATAAAAATTACATCAGGTAAACCACCCATATTCTTTATACCTCCCAAACTATTTTCCAATTTCAACAACTCACGCATCCTCATTAAACCTTCTTTTTTAGTTAATTTAGATAATGTACCATCTTGCGACTGATTTTCTAAATTTTTTAATCGTTGAATAGATTGGCGAACAGTTTTCCAATTTGTTAGCATTCCACCTAACCACCTTTTATTTACATAAAACTGATTACAAGAAATTGCTATTTTTCTTATCATTTCACTAGCAGGTTTTTTTGTTCCAATAAAAAGTATCTTACCTTTACGTAAATGAATTTTACGTAATTCTACTAATGCAAGATGAAACATAGAAATTGTCTTTTCTAAATTTATAATATGTATTTTATTACGAGAACCAAAAATAAAAGGTTTCATTTTAGGATTCCAATAACGGGTTTGATGACCAAAATGTACTCCAGCTTTTATCATGTCATGCACAGTAAGCATTTTCAAAATTATTACCTCGAAAATAAATAATAAAAAATAATAAATATATTATATTGATCATAAAGATAGAATAATATATATTCTATATAAATAACATATTATTATCAATAATATACTGATAATAAGTCATCATTTGGTATATTTAAAAAATATATCATTCATCATAAAATAATAAACAATATTCGCAATCAAATATTTTGTATCAATTTAAAAAACCACTTAAATTGATGTATTATCTTAAAAAAAATCTAATAAATAAAAAAATATGCATATTTATCTAAAAAAAAATAAAATAATTGAAAAAATGCGAATATCTGGACACTTAGCAAGTCAAGTATTAAGAAAAATTAAACCATACATTATCTCAGGTATTACAACTGCAGAATTAGATAATATTTGTCAAAATTATATTATACAAAAACAAGCAATATCAGGATGTTTAGGCTATCATGGTTTTCCAAGTTCCACTTGTATATCTGTGAATGAGATATCCTGTCATGGTATACCTAGTAAAAAAAAAAAATTAAATAATGGAGATATTGTTAATATTGATGTAACAGTAATAAAAAACAAATACTATGCCGATACATCTAAAATGTTTATTGTAGGGAAAACGAAAAAAATAGCATATGAATTATGTAAAGCGGCAAAAAATAGCCTATATATTACTTTTCCGATCATTAAACCAGGTCTCCCAATTAATATTATTGGACGAACTATACAAAAATATATTCAAAAAACACCTTTTTCCATTGTAAAAGAGTATTGTGGACACGGAATAGGATTAAATTTCCACGAAATACCTTATATACTACATTATGATCATTATAATACGATAATATTAAAACAAGGTATGATATTTACGATTGAACCAATTATTAATGCTGGAACAAATGAAGTGTTTTGTATGAATGATAATTGGACAATTTGTACTAAAGATCATAATTTATCTGCACAATACGAACATACCATTCTTGTTACAAAAAATGGATGCGAAATATTAACAAAAAGAAAAAATGAAAAAATAAAAAGAATATATTCTAATTAAAATAAAACATAGTTTAAATAATTAAATAAAATCATTCGATTGGGAAAAATAAAAATTTATGAAAGAATTAAAAAAAATTATTGACCAAACATTTGAAAATAGAGATAAAATTAATCATAGTAATATTAATTCACACACTTATAACGCAATCGAAAAAACAATCAAACTAATTGATTGTGGAATATTAAAAATCTCAGAAAAAATATCAAATCAATGGATTACACATCAATGGTTAAAAAAAGCAATTTTGTTGTATTTCTGTATAAAAAAAAACATTTTTTTTTCTAATTCTAAACATACTTTTTACGATAAAATTGATCTAAAATACCAACATACTTCAGAAGAAGAACTAAAAAAAAACAATATTCGTATTGTACCACCGGCAACAGTCAGAAAAGGAGCTTTCATTGCGCAAAATACTATATTAATGCCATCTTATATTAATATTGGTGCATACATTAATGAAGGAACTATGATAGACACATGGAGTACTGTTGGATCATGCGCATATATTGGTAAAAATGTACATCTTTCTGGAGGTGTAGGTATTGGAGGAGTATTAGAACCTATACAAAATAATCCTACTATTATTGAAGACAATTGTTTTATTGGTGCAAGATCTGAAATTGTTGAAGGAGTCATTGTAGAACAAGGATCGGTAATTTCGATGGGGGTATATATCGGACAAAGTACAAAAATTTACAATCGACAAACAGGAGAAATCACTTACGGTAGGATACCTGCTGGATCTGTTGTTGTTTCAGGAACTTTACCTTCTGAAAATAAAAAATATAATTTATATTGCGCAGTTATTGTAAAAAAAGTCAATACTCAAACTTTAAAAAAAATAGAAATTAACCAATTATTACGTAATATAACAT
Organism: Buchnera aphidicola (Sarucallis kahawaluokalani); assembly: GCF_005080725.1. NCBI lineage: Bacteria > Pseudomonadati > Pseudomonadota > Gammaproteobacteria > Enterobacterales > Erwiniaceae > Buchnera > Buchnera aphidicola. Next base: position 172,844 of record NZ_CP032999.1, on the reverse strand, counting down.
AAATTTACATAATAAATTCAGATCCTAAAAATTATTATGGATCTGAAATATAATATATTCTTAAAGACATAAATGTATTATAAATACAGAATAAAACTCATTCAAAGATATAAGGAAAAATAATGGAATTATTGTCAGGATCAGAAATGGTCATCCGTTCATTAATTGACCAAGGAATACAGTATATCTTCGGATATCCAGGAGGAGCAGTATTAGATATCTACGATGCTCTAAATAATGATAATAGAATAAAACATATACTAGTACGACACGAACAAGGTGCTACACACATGGCAGATGGATACGCCAGATCTACAGGAAAAACAGGAGTGGTTTTAGTAACATCTGGACCAGGTGCAACAAATGCTATTACAGGAATTGCTACAGCTTATATGGATTCTATTCCTATGGTAATTATTTCAGGTCAAGTGGATTCTTCATTAATAGGATACGACGCATTTCAAGAATGTGATATGCTTGGAATTTCCAGACCAATTGTAAAACATAGTTTTTTAGTAAAAAAAACTGAAGATATTCCAATAATTTTTCGAAAATCATTTTGGTTAGCTACTACAGGAAGACCAGGTCCTATAGTAATCGATCTACCAAAAGATATTTTAAGTCAACAAAATAAAAAAATATATTCTTGGCCTGATCATATTTATATTCGGTCATATAACCCGATTATCAAAGGTCATCAAGGACAAATAAAAAAAATAATAAACATTTTATTAAAATCTAGTAAACCAATTATATACATTGGAGGCGGAATTATTTCTTCTAATAGCTCTTCTGAAATAACAAAAATAGCAGAAATTTTAAATATTCCAGTCACAACATCGCTCATGGCGCTTGGAGCATTTCCAGGAAAACATATACAAAATTTAAATATGTTAGGTATGCATGGAACTTATGAAGCAAATATGGCAATGCATAATGCTGATGTAATTTTTGCTATAGGAGTACGTTTTGATGATCGAACAACAAATAATTTAAATAAATATTGCCCCAATGCAAAAATTTTACATATAGATATCGATCCTACATCAATCTCAAAAACTGTACGAGCTGATGTACCCATTGTAGGTGATGCAAAAAAGATTTTAAAAAAAATGTTAAACTTATTAAATGAAAATAAAAAATACATCAATAAAAATCATTTAAAAAAATGGTGGCATTGTATTAACCAATGGAGAAAAATTCATAGCTTAAAATATAATAAAAAAAGTAAAAAAATAAAACCACAATTCGTAATAGAAACATTATGGAATTTAACAAAAGGAGAAGCATATATTACTTCGGATGTTGGACAACACCAAATGTTTACAGCATTATACTATCCATTTAATAAACCTAGAAGATGGATCAATTCAGGAGGTTTAGGTACAATGGGATTTGGATTGCCAGCAGCTTTAGGCGTTAAATTAGCTTTTCCTGAAGACATTGTAATTTGTATTACTGGAGATGGTAGTATACAAATGAACATACAAGAATTATCTACAGCTATGCAATACAAGTTACCAATATTAATACTTAATCTAAATAACAGCGCACTAGGAATGGTAAAACAATGGCAGGATATTATTTATTCTGGTAGACATTCTCATTCATATATGGAATCACTACCAAATTTTATTAAATTAGCAGAAGCATACGGACATATAGGAATTGAAATTAATCATAATAACGAATTAGAAAAGAAAATCAAAATTGCTTTAAAAAAAATAATTCATGGCCATTTAGTATTTTTAGATATTCACATTGATAATTCTGAAAATGTTTATCCTATGCAAATTAAAGGCGGGGGAATGAATGAAATGTGGCTAAGAAAATAAGGAAAATCTTATGAAACATATTTTGTTAATATTATTAGAAAATGAGCCAGGTTCATTATCAAGAGTAGTTGGATTATTTTCACAACGAGGATACAATATAGAAAGCATTACTGTCTCACCTACAGAAGATGCTTCTATCTCTAGTGTTACAATACAAACGAATGGTGATACAAAAACAATCGAACAAATTGAAAAACAATTACATAAATTAATTAATGTATTAAAAGTAACACCTATTAATCAAAAAAATTATATAGAACGTGAAATTGCTCTTATTAAGATCAAAAACTCAGGGTATGCATTAGAACAAACAAAAATTATCATAGATACTTTTAATGGTCGAATTATTGATATTATTCCAAATATATATACCATAGAAATTACAGGTTCTAGTAAAAAAATAAATATTTTTTTAAATATAATTAATAAAATATCCAAAATAATTGAAATATCACGATCAGGTATTATCGGAATTACAAGAGAATCGGAAGTTTTTTAAATTTAAATATTTGTAATACGAAAAATCTTATGAAAAAAAAAATACACAAAACAGTTTTATTACATGAAACAATACAATCTTTGAATATCAAAAATAATGGGATATATTTCGACGGTACTTTTGGTGCTGGGGGACATTCTTTAAAAATATTAAAACACCTTGGAAAAAAAGGAAAATTATATGCAATGGATAAAGATCCACAAGCAGTTGAAATAGGTAAAACAATTCATGATCCTAGATTTTCTATTATACATGGAAGTTTCTCTAATATAGATATGTTACTTAAAAAGTATAACTTGTATAAAAAATTTGATGGAATCCTATTAGATTTAGGAGTTTCTTCTATGCAGATTATGTCACCTAATAGGGGATTTTCTTTTAACGCTAATGGACCTTTAGATATGCGTATGGATCCTAATCATGGAATATCCGCAGCTACATGGATTAATTCTACTACAAAAAAAAAAATTTATTATGTTTTAAAATACTTCGGTGAAGAAAAATTTGCAAAAAAAATTGCAAATCATATTATAAAATATAGAAAAAATCAACCAATTACTACAACACATACACTAGCAAATATTATTAATAATATTATACCTAGAAATAAAAACCATAAAAATCCAGCCACTAAAAGTTTTCAAGCAATACGTATTTTTATTAATCAAGAATTAAGGGAGTTACATCATTTTTTAGAACAAATATTTTATTGTTTAAATGATCACGGTCGTATTGCAATTATTAGTTTTCATTCTTTAGAAGACCGTATTGTAAAACATTTCTTCCAAGAATATAGCAAAAAAAAAAATATTCCAATAAATATACCTGTGGAAGAAAATATAATAAAAAAAAATAGTAATATCAAGCTAAAAATAATTAATAGAATTTTTCCAAGTATTAAAGAAATTAAAAAAAATATAAAATCAAGAAGTGCAATTTTAAGAACTGCCGAACGTATATAGTAAAATTAAAAATTGTAAAACAATAAAAATATATATATATTTAAGATTTTTATTACAACAAAAAAATTACGTTAAAGTAATAAAATGAAAATTTTTTTTAATATAAAAAAATATACGAAATATTATCAAAATAAAATTTACAAGATTTTTTGAATTTTAGCAATAGGTAAAATGTATGATGATAAATAAAAAAAATAAAATCATTGCAGGATTAGAAGTAGGAACAACTAAAATAGTTATTTTAGTTGGAGAGATTTTAATGAATAAAGTAATTAATATTATCGGGATAGGTCAATGCCTTTCTAAAGGAATAGATAAAGGTAATATAAATAACTTAAATTCTTTAATTTCTTGTATAAAAAAAGCAATATATCAAGCTGAAGTAATTGCTGAATGTCATATTTCATCAGTTTACTTAGCTTTATCAAATCAATATATAAAATGTAAAAATGAAATTGGTATAGTACCAATTTATAATAATGAAGTTACTCAACATGATATTGAATATGCGATATATACAGCTCAATCCGTTAAACTTAACCATGACTATAATATATTACATGTTATACCACAAGAATATTCTATTGATCAAGATTTTGGTATCAAAAACCCAATTGGATTATCTGGATTTAGAATGCAAGCAGCTGTGCATTTAATAACATATAAAAATACTTTAAAACAGAATTTAATCAAGGCTGTTGAATCCTGTAACATACAAGTCAACAAAATAATATTTTCAGGATTAGCATCTAGTCAAGCAGTACTTACATTAGAAGAAAAACAATCTGGTGTTTGTATGATTGATATTGGCAGTGGTAATATTAATATTGTAATATATATTAATGGGTATATTCAGTATAGTTGTGTACTACCTTATGCAGGAAATACTGTAACTAACGATATAGCATATATCTTCAATACATCATTTCATAATGCTGAAATAATTAAAAAAAAATATGGATCAATAGTATTATCAGAACTAACAGCTTCAGAATTAATTGAAATCTCTAACTTGTATGGTATTAGTACAAAAAAAATGCAACAAAATATTTTAGTGGACGTAATTGAAGCTCGATATACAGAATTATTAAATATGATTAATGATATCATTCTAAAAATACAAACAAAATTATATCACTCCGGCAAACCATATTTCTTAGGTTCAGGAATTGTTATTACAGGTGGAGGATCGAAAACAACATCATTAAAATATTTAGCAGAAAAAATATTTAATACACAAGTTCGCATAGGAAAACCAATAAATATTCAAACATACAATGATCAAATTTTAAATCCGGATTATTCTACAGTAATTGGACTACTAAAATATGGTATACAAGTAAATAATCATACAATCAATGATATAAATAAACCAAAAAATTTAAAAAAATGGTTTGATTATTTTCAAAATTGGGTTAAAAAAATAATAAAAATACAATAATCTAAAAAAATTATCAAGAGGAATAATATTATGTTAAACAAAATTGAATTAAGTAACGATGCAATAATTAAAGTACTCGGAATTGGAGGAGGAGGAGGAAATGCTGTTGAACATATGGTAAAAGAAAAAATAGAAGGAGTAGAATTTTTTGCAATTAACACTGATGCACAAGCATTAAAAAAAATTGAAGTAGGACAAACAATTCAAATCGGCAGTAATATTACAAAAGGATTAGGAGCAGGAGCCAACCCAGAAATCGGAAAACACGCTGCTGAAGAAGATCGAGAGGCAATTAATGCTGCACTAGAAGGAGCAGATATGGTATTTATAGCAGCTGGCATGGGAGGAGGAACTGGTACTGGAGCAGCGCCAGTAGTTGCTGCAATCGCAAAAGATATGGGTATATTAACAGTAGCTGTAATTACTAAACCATTTATATTTGAAGGAAAAAAAAGAATGATTTTTGCCGATCAAGGTATTTTAGAACTTTCAAAATATGTAGATTCATTAATTATTATACCTAATGACAAATTATTAAAAGTATTAAATAGAGGTATTTCTCTTTTAGATGCGTTTAGTGCAGCAAATAATGTACTTAGAGGTGCAGTACAAGGCATCGCAGAATTAATTACTAAACCTGGATTAATGAATGTCGATTTTGCTGATGTAAGAACAGTCATGTCCGAAATGGGTTATGCAATGATGGGTACAGGTCTATCGTCAGGAGATAATAGAGCCGAAGAAGCAGCAGAAATTGCTATTTCAAGTCCATTATTAGAAGATATTGATCTATCAGGCGCACAGGGAGTATTAGTGAATATTACCGCAGGAATAGATTTGCGATTAGATGAATTTGAAACTGTAGGAAATACTGTACGATCATTTTCTTCTGATAATGCTACAGTTGTTATAGGAACATCCTTAGATCCAAATATGAACGATTCATTACGTGTTACAGTAGTTGCTACAGGTATTGGATCGGAACACCATATTAAAAAACATCATACACAAAATCACCAAAACAATAAAAATATAGAAAAAAAATCAACAAACTATCATTATCAACACTTAAATGCAGGAATAAAAAAAACACATCAAAAAAAACACCATAAACATAACATTGAAACAAAAAAAAACCATCAATTACAATCTAATTACTTAGATATTCCAGCATTTTTAAGAAAAAAATAAACATTAAACATACAACTTATAAAAAAATATGCTTAATCTATCTAAATTAAAATTACAATTTACAACCCCTGCAAAAGAAAAAATAAAAAAATTAATTAATAAAAATATTAATTTAAAATTTCGTATCTATATTACTGGTGGAGGATGTAATGGTTTTCAGTACCAATTTAAAATAGATAATATAATTCATAAAAATGATATTATTATTAAAAAAAAAATTACTATTGTTATAGATGCAATCAGTTTTCAATATATTGATGGTAGTGTTATTGATTACCAACAAACACTACTAGGATCAAAATTTACGGTCTCTAATCCACACGCAAAAACAACATGTAGTTGCGGTTCATCATTTAGTATATAATCTAAAATATGATAAAATAATTATATGAAAATTGGTATTATTTATGCAATGCAAAAGGAAATACAAACTTATTATGATTTCAATAAATTTCAAAAAATAAAATATGATATTTATGGAATCGATATATATATATCACATTCAAAAAAAATTATTCTTATAAAATCTGGTATAGGAAAAGTATCTAGTAGTATTGCTTGTACTATCCTAATTACTCTATATAAAGTAGATATTGTTATAAATATAGGATCCGGAGGATCATTAAAACCATATATTAACATTCATGATATTATACTTATAAAAAAAACATCTTATCATGATGTAAATTTAACTAATTTTCATTATTCTATCGGACAAATACCGAATTTTCCTCAAACTTTTCAAACAAATAATTTATTAAGAAAAAAATTTAAAAATATACTATATGAAAATAAAATAAAATTTTGGGAGGGTCAGGTTGTTAGTGGAGATATATTTATCCAAACAAAAAAAGATGTAGAAATAATATTAAAAAATTTTCCTAATGCAATATCAGTAGACATGGAATCTGCTTCAATTAGTCAAGTATGTTTTCAATATAATAAACCAGTCATTATTATAAAAATTATTTCTGACTATATTACAAAAAATACAACTACTATATTTCAAAAAAACATTAAAAAAATATTTTATAAATCATCTCATATTATTAAAAAATATATACAAACTATCATGATGTAAAATAAAAAAAATAATACACATATCTTTATATGTGATAAAGAATTATTTGAATTTTAATTACAAATAATTCTTTATTAAAACATAAAAAAATAAAAAATTATTTTTTTATATTAGATTTTACATTCATTAAATCAGTAATTGTACCCTGTAACATCTGAGCAGTTAATCCTATAGATTCATATAATGTAGGATGAGCATGGATAGTTAATGCTATATCCTCAATATCACATCCCATTTCTATTGCAAGGGTAATTTCAGACAATAATTCTCCCGCCTGCCTGCCAACAATAATTCCTCCAATAATTTTCCTATTATCTTTGTCTATAATTAATTTCGTTACACCTTGTGAACAATTTGAAACAATAGCTCTACCTGATGCGCTCCATGGAAAAATAGCAACTTCATAATTTATATTGCGTTGTATTGCTTCTTTTTCATGTATTCCAACCCAGGCAATTTCAGGATCGGTATAAGCAACTGCAGGAATTACTATTGGGTCAAAATAATGCTTATTCCCTGCAATAATTTCTGCAACAATATGTCCTTGGTGCATCCCTTTGTGTGCTAACATAGGTTGCCCAATCACATCTCCAATTGCATATATATTAGCAACATTTGTACGAAATTGATTATCAACTTTAATAAAATTTTCTGTAGTTAGATGTAATCCAATATTATCTAAACATAAGTCTTGAATATTGGGAGTTCGTCCAATGGCTACTAAAACTGCATCATATATTACTTCTTTTTCATTGACAGTATCACACAGTGTCACTATAACTTGATCATTTTTTATACAAGTATTTTTAACACTAGTTTGCAATAAGATATTAAAATCTCTTTTTATTACATTTACAAAAACTTTTACAATATCATAATCTAAAAATGGTAAAATTTGATTAAATCGATCAATTACATCTACTTGCGAACCAATGGCACTATAAAATGTAGCCATTTCAAGACCAATAATTCCAGACCCAACAATTAATAATTTTTTTGGAATAGTTTTTAAAGATAATGCATTTGTTGAATCCCAAACATAAGCACTATTATCAAATATATTAGATAATTTAACAGATCTTGAACCAGTAGCAATAATAACATGTTCAAAATGTATATATAATTTTTCATTTTTATTTACTATTAAAACTTTTTTTTTATTAATAAAACTAGCTACACCATACAATATTTTTACATTTCTATTTTTAGCCATATGCTTTAAACCAGCAGATAAATTATTAATAACATTTTTTTTTTGTGATTTAAGCATATCAAAATTAATACTTGGATTATTGAAAAATATACCTTGTTTAGATACTTCTTTAGATTCTTTAATCACTTTAGCAATATGTAATAAAAATTTTGATGGAATACAACCAACATTTAAACATACTCCACCTAATTCATTATATTTTTCAACTAAAATAGTACTTAAACCTAAATCAGCACTTCGAAATGCTGCTGAGTATCCTGCAGGACCAGATCCAATCACTAAAACTTGTATGTAAATGTCTCGAACCATTTTTTTCCTTAAAAAATAAAAAAATTATATGATATATTATCATAACGATCTATATATAATTATTATAAATATATAACAATAAAAATATTTATCAAATGATGAATATTTAATTATACTAGCAATAATCGTATATCAGATAATAAATGATTTAAAAAATTAATAAATCGTGCACCTTCTGCTCCATCAATAATCCTATGATCATAAGACAAAGATAATGGTAGAATTAATCGTGGAATAAAATTATCACCATCCCAGACGGGTTGATAAGAAAACTTTGAAACACCTAAAATTGCTGCTTCACAAGAATTAATAATTGGAGTAAAATAAGTACCTCCAATTCCTCCTAAACTTGAAATTGTAAAAGAACCACCTTGTAAATCAGATATTTTTAATTTTCCATTTCTAGCATCTTGTGATTTATAAAATATTTCACTAGAGATATCAGATAGATTTTTCTTGCAAACATTTTTTATTACAGGAACAAGCAATCCATGTAATGTATCAACAGCTATACCGATATTAATATATTTTTTTAAAAATATTTTTTGATGTTTTATAGAAATTGAACTATTTAAATAAGGAAAATTAACTAATGCTTTTGCAACAGCTTTTATAATACATGTTAATAATGTTATTTTTTTTTCTTTCAAAACAATTTTTTTATTATATTTTATGCGAAATGACTCAAGATCCGTAATATCTACTTGATCAAATTGCGTTACATGAGGTATATTCGACCAATTTTCATACAATACACTTCCAGATATTTTCTTTATTTTACTAATCTCTACTTTTTCTACTGCACCAAATTTACTAAAATCAAAATTTTTTATATGTACATCTTGATTATTTGATAATTTTTGAGAATTAATATGCATTTTATTACTTATTAAATAATCATCTAAATCTTTTTTAATAATCCTGTTCTTTCTACCACTTCCAGTAATATTTTTCAGATTAATATTTAAAGAACGAGATAACCTTCTTATTAAAGGCGAAGCATGTATTATATTATTTGAAATATCATTTGATAGTACGTGAGTATTATGAGGTATACAATTTTTATCACCTATAACATCTTGCGTAAGTTCCATAATCATAATAGTAGAATTTATATAAACAATATCTGTCACTTTTACCATAATTTCTTTAATTCTACCATTATATTGAGAAGGAATTTCCATGGAAGTTTTATCACCTTCAATAACTATTAAAACCTGTTCCTTTTTAACAACGTCATTTACATGAACTAAAACATCTATTACTTCAGCTTGCTCTATACCGATATCTGGTAATTTAATTTTAATATCCAAATAATTTAACCTCTTATGCTAAACGTGGATTAATTTTTTCAACATTAATATTAAATTTAAGTATTGCATCACAAACCATTGTTTTTTTTATTATTAAACAATTAGATAATTCTGTTAATGCTGCTATAACGATATAATGAGCATTAACTTCAAAATAATCACGTAAATTTTTACGACTATCAGAACGTCCAAAACCATCCGTTCCTAAAACATGATATGATTGAGCTGGTACATATTTTCGTACTTGATCTGCAAATAATTTCATATAATCAGTAGCAGCGACTGCAGGAGAAGTATTCATTATCTGAGTAATATACGGAATTTTAGGATGTTCATTTGGATGTAACATATTCCACCGTTCACAATCTTGACCATCACGTGCTAATTCTGTAAATGATGTAACACTATAAATATCAACACCAATTTTATAATTTTTATGCAATATACTTGCAGCCTCTGTTACGCTTTGTAAAATAGCTCCCGAACCCATCAATTGTACTTTTCCTATATTACCCGGTAATGAATTTAATTTATAAATTCCTTTTCTAATACCCTCTTCAACACCTATAGGCATTTTAGGCATAAAATAGTTTTCATTCATTGTGGTAATATAATAATATATATTTTCTTGATTTGTCCCGTACATTCTTTGTAAACCATCTTGTATAATTACAGCAACTTCATAAGCGTACGACGGATCATATGAAATACAATTTGGAACAGTCAGAAAATGAATATGACTATGACCGTCTTCATGTTGCAAACCTTCGCCATTCAAAGTAGTTCGACCCGAAGTGGCACCAATCAAAAATCCACGCGCTTGCTGATCGCCTGCAGCCCAACATAAATCCCCAATCCTTTGAAAACCAAACATTGAATAATAAATATAAAACGGAATCATTGGAAAATTATTATTACTATATGAAGTAGCAGCAGCTAACCAAGACGAAGCTGCTCCTAACTCATTAATACCTTCTTGTAGTATTTGACCATTTTTATTCTCTTTATAATATAGTAATTGATTTTTATCTTGAGGGGTATATTTTTGTCCATCAAAATTATATATACCAATTTTCCTAAACAAACCTTCCATACCAAATGTACGTGCCTCATCTGCTATAATCGGAACAATTCGTTTATTTAAATTAGGATAATTTAATAATATATTTAATATACGAACGAAAATCATAGTAGTAGATAATTTACGTTTCTGAACATCTAATATAGACCTAAAATGCTCTAGATTTGGTAAATTTAAAGTTTCTGTAAATTTAGAAATTCTTATAGGAAGATAACCACCTAGTTTTTTTCTCCTTTCATGTAAATAAGTATATTCTGGAGAATCTTTAGAAAATTTTATATATGGTAAATCAGGAATATTTTTTTCTAAAATAGGTAAATTAAATCGCTTACAAAAATATTTTAAATCATTAATATTCATATTTTTAATTTGATGTGCAATATTTTTCCCTTCTGCTAAATGACCCATACCATAACCTTTGATTGTATGTATTAAAATTACAACAGGTTTATTCTTAGATCGTTTTGCTTTATGAAATGCAGAAAAAATTTTTTTTGGATCATGTCCACCACGATTTAATAACCAAATTTCTTCATCAGACATATCTTTTACTAACTGTAATGTTTCAGGATATTTTCCAAAAAAATATTTCCGAATATAAGCCCCATCTTTAGATTTAAATGTTTGATAATCTCCATCTACTGTTTCGTTCATTAATTGTATTAATTTGCCACTAACATCTTTCTTTAATAAATTATCCCAACGATCACCCCAAATAACTTTAATAACCTCCCATCCTGCTCCATAAAATAAACTTTCTAATTCATTAATAATTTTACCATTACCTATCACAGGACCATCTAAACGCTGTAAATTACAATTTATTACATAAATTAAATTATTTAACTTTTCTCTTGCTGCAATAGTGATAGCACCTTTTGATTCTGGTTCGTCCATTTCACCATCACCTAAAAACGCATATACCATTCTATTATTTGTAACTTTTAAATTACGGTTTTCAAGATACTTTAAAAATTTTGCTTGATAAATTGCATTAATTGGACTTAATCCCATAGAAACAGTTGGAAACTGCCAAAAATATGGCATCAATTTTGGATGCGGATAAGAAGATAAACCATGACCTGATGCCTCCTGACGGAAATTATTCATTTGTTCCTCAGTTAATCGGCCTTCTAAAAATGCTCTTGAATAAATACCAGGTGAAATATGCCCTTGAAAATATATTAAGTCACCATTATCGCTATTATTTGATGCCTTAAAAAAATGATTAAAGCAAACTTCATAAATAGTAGCAGATGATTGAAATGACGATAAATGTCCACCAAGTTCTAAATTCTTATTAGATGCCCGTAAAACCATTATTATAGCATTCCACCTAACTACTGAACGAATTTTTTTTTCTATACTTAAATCACCTGGATATTTTTTTTCTTGATACACTGGAATAGTATTAACATAATCTGAAACGAAATTATTTATAATACCTAAAGAATCATTTGTATTAATTTTTTTCATTAATTGTTGTATTATAAATTTTGCACGATGTATACCATCTTTTGAAATAACTGACTCAATAGATTCTATCCATTCAATAGTTTCAATAGGATCAATATCATACTGAGAATAATTTGACATTCTAAATATTCCTTTCTTTATGAAAAAATAATTTTATATTCAGTATACTATTAATAATTCTTAATAATAAAAAAATTATTATATTTATAAAATAAATATAATATTTTATATCAATTAGACATTGGAAAATATATTAAAATAAATTAGAATTATTAAAAACTTTGTTTTCCTGTTCCAATACTCTGATAAATGTAGTTCGCTTGGTTAACTCATGAATTCCTTGAGCACCTATATAAGTACATGTAGAACGTAATCCACCTAATATATCAAGAACGGTATTATATACTGACCCCTTAAAAAGTAATTTCACTGATTTCCCTTCATCAGTTTTATATTTATCAATTTTACCCATATGTAATTTCATAGCATTTTTAGAGCTCATACCATAAAATATCATAAATTTCTTACCGTTATCTTGAATAATTTCTCCTTCGCATTCATTATGTCCTGCAAAAATCCCACCTAACATAACAAAATCAGCACCTGCGCCAAATGCTTTAGCAATATCTCCTGAATTAATACAACCTCCATCACTAATAATATGACCTTTTAAACCATGTGCAGCATCTGCACATTCAATAATTGCAGATAATTGCGGATAACCAACACCTGTTTTAAGACGTGTTGTACAAACTGAACCTGGACCAATACCAACTTTTACGATATCAGATCCTGCAAGTAATAATGCTTCAACCATTTCTCCTGTTACTACGTTACCGGAACAAATAACTTTATCTGGAAATTTGGAACGTATTTTTTTGATAAAATCAATTAAATATTCTGAATATCCATTTGCAACATCAATACAAATATATTGTAATAACGGTGATAATGCAATAATTTGTTTTAATTTCATATAATCTAAATCTGAAATTCCAGTTGATATCATTACATAATGTAATTTTTTTTTAGGGATATGTAAAATAAATTCCTTCCATTGTTGAATATTATAATATTTATGTATTGCGGTAAAAATATGGAATTCCGATAAAACATGAGCCATATTAAACGTACCAACAGTATCCATATTTGAAGCAATAATAGGAATACCAGACCAACATACATTAGAATATTTAAAATGTATTTTCTTGCATAAACTTACTTCAGAACGACTTTTTAAAGCTGATCGTTTCGGTAAAATTAATACATCTTTAAAGCCAAGTTTAATACCTTCTTCGATACGCATCATTAAATTCCAAGTATATATTTTTACATTAAAATACAGCAAATAATATACTACATGTGAAATACTGAAAATCTTATACTAATATAAAAAAAATATCTTTTTTATTACATTTGAACTAATTTCATATTGTAATGTATTTAACATTTTATAAAATATAATAAATGATTCTTTAACATATTCCTGTTTAGGGTTTTTTTGTGCATAGCCTCGAAAATGTATTCCTTGACGTAAATATTCCATAAATGCTAAATGTTCTTTCCAAAAAAAATCTAACACACCTAAAAAAATATTTTTTTCCATAATTCTAATATTTTTACACCCAATAATATTTTCTATTTTTTGATAATATATGCGTATTTTTTTATAGATTTTATGTACAACATCTGTATTAGAAATAACATAATTATTTCTAATCCATACATCAAACGGAAATACAATATTAAAATCATTCTTAAAAATTTTCTTCATAGAAAAAATATCCCAACTTTCAACAGGAGATTCAAATATACAATACATGTTAACAATATCCTTAATACTCGTTAACAAATAACTTTTAATAATATATTTTACATGTGTCGTATTTAAAATATTTTCTCTAATAGAATAAAAAATATTTCTTTGTATATTTAAAATATCATCGTATTCCAATAATGTTTTTCGGATCATAAAATTATGATCTTCAATTTTTTTTTGAGCATAAGAAATAGCATTGGTTATCCAATGATGTTCAATAGATTCACCAAATTTTATATTAAATTTTAAAAATAATTTTTTCACACTTTTTGGAATAAAAGTACGTACTAATGAATCTTCTAAAGATAAATAAAATCTCGATGATCCAGGATCACCTTGTCTCCCTGATCGACCTCTTAATTGATTATCAATTCTACGTGATTCATTTCTTTCTGTTCCGATTACATGTAAACCTCCAACTGATATAACATCATCATGTTCTTTTTTCCACATTAATTTCGATTTTTCATAATTTAAACAACATGAAAATTGACTCTTGCACGGCATTGTTCCACCTAATACAATATCTGTACCTCTACCTGCCATATTTGTAGAAATTGTTACAGCGCCTAATCGTCCAGCCTGTGCAATAATTAAAGCTTCTTCTTGACAAGATTTAGCATTTAAAACTTTATGTGTAATATTTAATTTATGTAATTTCCTAGAAATCATCTCAGATTGTTGTATCGAATTTGTTCCAACTAAAACAGGTCGCTTACTTAACATACAATCTTTTATATCTTTGATGATTGCATTAATTTTTTCTTTTATAGTTATATAAATTAAATCAGGAAAATCCTTACGAATTATTTTATTATTAGTAGGAATAACTACTGTATCTAAGCCATAAATCATTTTAAATTCAAATGATTCAGTTATAGCTGTACCTGTCATACCAGATAATTTTTTATACATTTTAAAAAAATTTTGTAAAGTTATTGATGCTAAAGTTTGATTTTCATGTAATATATTTACATTTTCTTTCGCCTCTATTGCTTGATGTAACCCATCAGACCATCTTCTATCTAACATAATTCTTCCAGTATGTTCATCAACAATAATTATTTTATTATTGTGTACAATATAATCAACATCACGATGAAATAAAAAATGTGCACGCAAAGCAGAAATGATATGTTGCATTAATACAAAATTCTGTATAGAATATAATGATTTATTTTTATCGATAAACTTATTATTTGATAACAAAGATTCAACCTTTTTTAAACCAAGTTCAGTTAAAAAAATTTGCTTACTTTTTTCATTAATAAAAAAATGAGCCTCTTTATTTTGATAACCTAAATATTTTTTATTATTGTGAACAAACTGTGGAACAAAATTATTAATTATACGATATATTTCAGTATTTTCTGTAGAAGGTCCAGCAAGAATTAACGGAGTTCTACCTTCATCAATCAAGATTGAATCTACTTCATCAATTAACGCGTAATTTAAAATACGTTGTACTTTATTTTCTGGAGAAAATATCATATTATCACGTAAATAATCAAAACAAAATTCATAGTTCGTTCCATAAACTATATCAGAACGATATACTTTTTTTTTTTGGGTAATAGACATGCTTGACAAGTTTACACCCACTGTCAACCCTAGTAAATTAAATAAAAATTTATTTTTTTTAGCATCACGATTTGCTAAATACTCATTCATAGTTACAATATGCACTCCATTTCCACTTAAAGCATTTAAATAAGCAGATAAAGTTGCAGTAAGAGTTTTACCTTCTCCGGTATACATTTCAACAATACAATTTTTATGTAAGAAAATTCCTCCAATTAATTGTACATCAAAATGTCGCATATTAAATACCCTTTTACTCACTTCTCGAACTACAGAAAATGCTTCGGGTAATAAATCATCTAATGAATAGCCTTTTTGTATTAAATGCTTAAATATTTTAGTTTTTTTTTTAATTGGCTATCTGACAAATTACTAAATTGACACTCTAAACTGTTAATATTATCTATAATGTTTTTAATTTTTTTTGATTGTACACTATCTTTAGCATGAAAAAAAAATTTCATAATCTTTGAAAACATAAAATTACCCTTATAATATCATTAACATAAAATAACCATTATTATATATTACAAAAATATTAAACAAAATATAATTTATTATAATAATTTCATGTAATAATTTAAACATAAATAATTTACATTAAATTATACAATAAAAAAAATTATATTATCACTTCTAAAAATTATTTATAGGTAATTGAAAAAAATTTGGATATTTTACTGTAAATAAATATAAACCACTTGGATGAGCAGTAGGACCACAAAATAAGCGATTTTTTTTATTTAATACATCAATTATCCATGTAAAATGTTTTTTCATTTTTCCAATTTCAATAAGACAACCAATAATATTTCTTACCATATATTGTAGAAAAGCATTCGCTTCAATATCAATAAAAATAAATTGATTCACTTGAAATACATTGATATAAATTATTTTTCTAAAAGGTGTACTAGATTGACATTTTATTGATCGGAATGAACTAAAATCATGTTCTCCAATGATACATTGACTTGCTTGAAACATAACTTTTGTATTTAAAATACCTGCTACATAACCGACACGATGATCAAAAATAGCAGATCGAGTAATGCTATTATAAATAATATACCGATAACAACGCGATACAGCACTATATCTAGCATGAAAAATTTTAGAAACCTTTTTAATCCATGTTATAGAAATATTTTTTGGTAAATAATTATTAATACCTAATAACCACGAAATATTTTTACGAATAGAAAAGGTTGTAAAATGTATAACCTGTCCTAAACTATGTACTTTAGCATCTGTCCTGCCAGAACATACAACATGTACTGTATGATTTGCAACCATAGAAATTGCTTTTTCAACAGCTCCTTGTATACTAGAAATACCTAATTTTTGATTTTGCCAACCATGATAACTACTTCCATCGTATTCCAATCCTGCAGCAAATTTTATTATTCGTAATTCACTAATCATAATTACCTTATAAAATTAAAAATGTAAATATTTCATACAACGATAAAAATATCAAAGTATTTATGTATAATAGATTTTATCATAAAATAAATAAAATGTTATAAAGATATAAAATTAAAATATGAAATGTATCATAGTATTTAAAGAAGAAATATGGTCCATCGTTCATTGTAATAGATAAAATAGGCAATTGAAAAAATATCATCATATTAATTTAAAACATCCAATGCAAAAATAATAACAATCATGCATCATAGTACTAATATAAAAGATTTATATTAAGATTATTCTCAATATAATAGTAATATTATATTTAATATGATTTATCTAATACGCGACAAAGGAATATATAAATTCAATGCAAGTACTTAAATTTGGCGGAACATCTTTATCAAATGTCACAAAATTTTTAGATGTATCAAAAATTATAGAAAGTAAATTCCAACAAACAGAAACTGCTGTTGTATTATCTGCACCGGCAAAAATAACTAATTATTTAGATCAAATTAATCAAAGTATAATAACAAAATGTGATATAGAACCGATATTACAAAAAATAAAAAAAATTTTTTACGAACTTTCAAACAATATAATAAAAAATCAAAAAAATTTTCCCAACATAAAAATTAACAAATATATTGATAATAAAATAGAGTACTTAAAGAATCAAATAAAATATGTTTCATTACATCAAAAAAATATAGATAAAAATTTTGCAGAAATAATATCAACAGGCGAAATTATTTCTGTTAAAATTATGTCTACGTTATTTATTGCAAAAAAATATTCTGTATTTATTATTCATCCAGAACAACAAATTATCGCAACAAATGATTATTTAGATGCAAATGTTAAAATTAAAGAATCAAAAAATAATATTCAAAAATTAAAAATACCAAAAAAACATATTATTTTTATGCCAGGATTTATTGCTGGTAATAAAAAAAAAGAATTAGTTACATTGGGAAGAAATGGATCTGATTATTCTGCAGCAATATTATCGGTTTGTTTAGATGCAAAAATATGTGAAATCTGGACTGATGTAGATGGAGTATATACCGCAGATCCTAGAATTGTCCCTAATGCTAAATTACTTCAAAAATTATCTTATCAAGAAGCAATTGAATTATCATCTTTTGGAGCTACAGTATTACACCCTAAAACTATTTTACCATTATCACAATTCAACATAAAATGTATTATAAAAAATACATATTTTCCAGAAAATTTAGGAACTATTATTACAAATAATATAAAAAAACCAATTGAAAGTATTAAAGGAATTACATATCTTGGAAATATCACACTGATTACTATAAAAATCGATACAATTGATTTTATGGAATCAATTATAAATAAATTATTCTTATTTTTTTACAAAAATAAAAATCGTATCTTGTCAACAATAAATTCTTACCTAGAAAAAAAAATTTTTTTTTATATCATACAAAAAAAAACAAATAGAATAAAAAATTGTTTAATAGAAAAAATAAAAAACGAATTAACAGATTATATAATCAATTATATTCATATTGATACAAAAATAAACATGATTTCTATTGTTGGCTCTAATATACAAAAAAATGACAAGATTAAAAAGAAAATCTTCCATGCATTAGAAAAAACGAATTTCAAAATTATTACTATAAATACTCAAAATTCTGAAAATTCTATAAATATTATTACCAACAATAAAAATATTACTGAAAATATTCAAATCATACATGATCAAATATTACATCCTATTCATACTATTGAAATATTTATTATAGGTATCGGAGGTGTAGGAACAGCATTAATTGAACAAATTCAAACACAACAAAAAAAATTAAAAGATAAAAATATAGAATTCAAAATTTGTGGTATTGCAAATTCAAAAAATATGTTAATCAATCTTCAGGGAATTAATTTAACTACTTGGAAAAAAGATTTTTATCAATCTAAAACAAAATTTTGCATAAAACAACTTATTCAATATGGTAAAAATATATCCTTATTTAACCCAGTTGTTGTTGATTGTACAGCTAGTCAAACAATTACTAATGAATATTATAATATATTAAAAAATAATATTCACATTGTTACACCTAATAAAAAAGCTAACACTGATAGTTGGGAAAAATACACAAAAATTAGAAAAATTTCAATGAAATCAAATAAAAATTTTTTATATGAAACTAATGTTAGTGCTGGATTGCCTATTATTAAAACATTAAAAAATCTATTTGATTCTGGAGATAAATTAATTAATTTTCGAGGAATATTATCCGGATCTTTATCATTTATATTTGGGAAATTAGAGGAAGGATTATCTATTTCAGAAGCTACTATCATGGCCAAAAAATTAGGATTTACAGAACCTAATCCTAAAGACGATTTATCCGGAATAGATGTTGCGCGAAAAATACTAATTTTAGCACGTGAAGCAGGATATAAATTAGAATTAAATGATATTAATATTATACCAATATTACCAGGTCATTTACTTGACATAAAAAATGAAAAAATTTTTTTTAAAGAGTTAAAAAAACTAGATACATTTTTCTTAAAAAAAATAAAAAACGCTCAGGATAATAAAAAAGTATTACGATTTATTGGAACTATTCAAAAAGAAGGATGTTGTCGCGTTCAATTAACAGAAATAGATCAAACCGATCCATTGTATAATGTAAAAAATGGTGAAAATGCACTAATAATACATAGCAAATATTACCAACCTATGCCTTTAGTATTAAGAGGTTATGGCGCAGGTAATAATGTCACAGCTGCTGGAATTTTCTCTGATTTACTACAAATATTATCATGATGCTTAGGAATTGAATATGATAAAAATTTATGCACCTGCTTCTATTGGTAATATCAATGTTGGTTTTGACATATTAGGAGCAGCGATTTCACCAAAAAATGGAACATCATTAGGTGATTACATCACAATTACACCAAGTGATACCTTAAAAATAAAAAATATAGGAAGATTTGCATTTCAATTACCAAAAAATATGAAAAAAAATATTGTTTGGAAATGCTGGAAACATTTTCGTAAAATCATCAAAACCAATACATCAGTAAAAATTACTTTAGAAAAAAATATGCCCATTGGTTCTGGTTTAGGATCTAGTGCTTGCTCTATTGTTGCTACTTTAGTGGCTATGAATCAATTTTTTAATAAACCATTAAATGCAATAGAATTATTAAATATTATGGGAATAATAGAAGGTGAAATATCTGGAGAACCTCACTATGATAATGTAGCTCCATCTTATTACGGAGGACTACAATTAGTAATTAATGAAGATAATTTTATTAGTCAAGAAATTCCATTTTTTAAAAATTGGATATGGATTGTAGCTTGGCCTGGAATTAACATCTCCACATCGTCTGCTAGATCAATTTTACCAATGCAATATGATAAAAATACTTGTATTGAACATAGTCGATTATTATCAGGTTTTATACATGCTTCACATACTCAACAAGAGAATCTGGCTATAAAATTAATGAAAGATATAATTGCAGAACCATATCGTATGCAACTAATTCCTCATTTCTTAGAAATGAAACAAAAAATATTAAATATTGGAGCGATTAATTTTGGAATTTCTGGATCAGGACCAACAATTTTCGTAATATGTAATAAAATATCAATTGCTAATAATATATCTCATTGGCTTCAAAAAAATTACCTAAAAAATGCAAATGGATTCGTCCATATTTGTGAATTAGACATACTTGGCGCTAGAAATATTGAGGTTTAATATTTATGAAATTATATAATTTAAAAAATTACTGCGAACAAATTAATTTTCTAAAAGCAGTAAAAATGGGTTTAGGAAATAACCAAGGATTATTTTTCCCACTAAACTTACCAAAAATACCAAAAAAAAAATTACAAGAAATAATTGAGATGGATTTTTTAACACGTAGCGTAAAAATATTATCTATTCTAATAGGTTCTGAAATTAAAACTAGCGAATTAAAAAAATATGTAAAACAAGCCTTTTCTTTTCCTGGACCAAAAATTGTTCCAGTAACTAAAAATATATCATGTTGCGAATTATTTCACGGGCCAACTCTAGCATTTAAAGATTTCGGAGCTAGATTTATGGCTCAGATTATCTCTCATCTAAATAAAAAAAACAATACTACCACGATACTTACTGCCACTTCGGGAGATACCGGAGCAGCTGTAGCACATGCATTTTATAAATCAAAAAATGTACGTGTGATTATATTATATCCTAAAGGAAAAATTAGTACCTTACAAGAAGCATTATTCTGTACATTAGGAGAAAATATTACAACTATTGCAATAGATGGTAGTTTCGATGAATGTCAAGCATTAGTAAAACAGGCATTTAATGATAATAAGTTACGACAAGAAACAGGACTAAATTCTGCTAATTCAATTAATATTAGTCGATTATTAGCACAAGTATGTTATTTTTTTGAAGCTTACGCACTGACAAAACAAAAAAAAAAACTAGTGATTGCAGTACCTTGTGGAAATTTTGGAAATTTAACAGCAGGATTATTAGCAAAATCTATGGGATTACCAATTCAATCATTTATTGCAGCAACTAATGCTAATGATACTGTACCTAGATTTTTAAAAACAGGAATATGGAACCCATATAACTGTATTTCAACAATATCTAATGCAATGGATATCAGTCGCCCAAATAATTGGCCTAGAGTCACAGAATTATTTTCACGAAAAAAATGGAATTTAAATAAGTTAGGTTTTGGTAGTGTATCAGATCAAATCACTACTCAAACTTTATTAGATTTACAAAAAATAGGATATATTTCTGAACCACATGCAGCAGTTGCTTACCAATTATTAAAAAATCAAATTAAAAAAGACGAATTTGGATTATTCCTAGGAACAGCACATCCAGCAAAATTTAAAAATATTATAGATAAAGTACTAAATATAAATATTCCATTACCAAAAACATTAGCAGAACCATCTACTCTACCAATATTATCTCATTATATGAAACCAAATTTTGAAAAATTAAAAAAATTTTTAAAATCATAAAATAATATTACTTTTAGAGAAGAATATACAATATATCTTCTCTAAAATAATTATCTGTATTATACATGAAATAAAAATTTAATAATATCTCCATCTTTTACTAAATAATTTTTACCTTCTAATCGAATTTTTCCAAATTTTCTTAATGTTTTTTCGTCACGAAATTTAATAAAATCATGATATCCAATAACCTGGGCACGAATAAAACCTTTTTGAAAATCTGTATGTATTTTTCTAGCTGCTTGAATACTATTTTCTCCAATATTTATAGTCCAGGCCCGTACTTCTTTTTTTCCAACAGTAAAAAAGGTTTGTAAATTTAGCAATTTATATCCTGTAAAAATCATATTATTCAAAATCGATTGTTTATTTTTTTGTAAATATAAATTATTTGACTGATTACAGTTTAAAACTGTATCTTTGATTTCCTTCGAAATTGTAACTACAATGCAAATACTATGCTCTTTATGAATATGATGTAGTAATTTATTTATCGGGAAATTATTCTTTTTAGTTTCAGAAATATTTGCTATATAAATTACTGGTTTTAAAGTAATAAAATTTATATCTTTAACCAAAAATACATCTTCACGATTTAATAAAGATTTTCTTAGAAAATCACCTCTATTCAAAATATCCAAACAAGATTCAAGAACTAATAATCTTTTACTATGTATTTTATTTTTTTTTAATCGTAAAATTTCTGATTGACATAACTGTAAATCAGAAAAAATTAATTCCATATTAACAATTTCAATATCGTATATTGGATCGATAATATTATGAATATGCAAGATATTATGATCATTAAAACATCTTACTACATGAAAAAGTAAATCAACACGACGTATATTACTTAGAAATTGATTACCTAAACCTGATCCATTAGAAGCACCCTTCACTAAACCTGCAATATCGATTAATTTCAAAAAAGTATTAATAATATTTTCTGGATGTATAATATCTGCAATACAATTTAACCGATCATCAAATACTGGCACAACACCAATATTAGGCTTAATAGTACAAAATGGAAAATTTTTAGCTGGAATATTTGAATTAGTTAAAATATTAAATAAAGTAGATTTTCCAACATTAGGCAATCCTATGATACCACATTTCAAAATCAAAATTTCTCTCCAAAATAATTATAAAATATCACTACTTTAAACTTAAATATTCATATGAAAATATAAAAGTACTCTAAATACAACATAAAAATATTATTTCTTCAAAAGAATAAAATATTTACAAATTTTCTAAAAAAAAATAAAAAAAAATAGATAATAAAAATATTTTACATAATATATATAAAAATAAATTAAAATATTTACTATTAATAAATTATAGTCATACGTATTTTCGAATAAAGTAAATAATATTCCAAAAAATGAAAAACATCATTCTTATAAAGAATAAATCACATATACTTATATCAAATTACAATATTAAGTTTTGAATCTTATGAATATTATTCATGCTATAAAAAAATAATTTTTTATAATATCATTTTTATAAATATAAAAAAATAATATAAAAATATTTTATTTTTATATGATATTTAAAAAAAATAAATATCACATATAATAAAAATATATGAACGATAAATATAACCAATTAAACCACAGATTTAGAAAATTTTATCCTGTAGTAGTAGACATTGAAACAACCGGATTTAACCATAAGATTCATGCGTTATTAGAAATAGCAATTATAACTTTAAAAATGGATCAATCGGGTTGGTTAAAAAAATCAAATATAATACATTTACATATCAAACCATTTTCAGGATCTCTGATTGATACACAATCATTATTACTAAATAAAATCAATCCATTTCAACCATTACGACGAGCAATATACGAAAAAGAAGCTTTAAATTTTATATTTGATATAGTATATCAAGAAATGAAATTTAATCTATGTAAAAAAAGTATTATAGTAGCACATAATGCACATTTTGATCATAGTTTTCTTATGGCTGCAATAAAAAGATGTAATATTAATAACAATCTGTTTCATCCTTTTGTAACTTTTGATACAGCAACACTCAGTGGAGTAATAACAGGACAAACAGTACTAGCAAAAGCATGTCAGACAATTGGTTTACCATTTAATAATCAAAAAGCGCATTCCGCTCTATATGATACTTTAAAAACTGCTAATTTATTTTGTACACTAGTTAATAAATGGAAAAAATTAGGTGGTTGGCCTTTTAAAAAATAAATTTTATTTAATTAGATTAATGCAAAAAAAAATACATTAATCTAATTTCGAAAATACATTATTTATTATTGATTGATTTGAACAATTCTTGTAATTCTCCATCTTTTAGCATTTGTAAAATAATATCACATCCTCCGATTAACTTCCCATTAACCCATAATTGAGGAAATGTAGGCCAATTCGCATATTTAGGTAACATAGTACGGATTTCATTATGATCTAATACATTTACATATGCAAAACGTACTTTGCAAGAAGATAAAGCTTCTACTGCACGTGCAGAATAACCACAACTTGGTGCATTAGGTACACCTTTCATATATAACAAAATCGAATTATTTTGAATCTGTTGTTGTATTTCCTTTAATACATCCACGTTAGCTCCTAAAATGTAATTAAAATTAATATAATAAATATAATGATGAATACTAAAAAGAATAATAATTCAAAAATGTATTTTACAAGTATCATTATATAGTATATGATATAAATTCAAAATACAAAAAAATTGGGGCTGATTTTGGATTCGACAAAATTTTCGAATACTACTAGTGCATGCCGAGGGTTCGGTTGCCTCGTTAAAAACCGAAAATTATTAAATGCAGAAAAAAAACAATACGCTTTAGCAGCTTAATAAACTAATAAAGCCCTTTATTTATTCTTATTTTATCTTTTATAAGAATAAAATTTTCAAAAGGACCGATAAAAAGAAACCCATAATAAGATAATTCTCAAATCTTATATGAAAATAAAAAAAAATGAGATAGGTATGTAAAAACATTTTTCTTTGTGTTAAAATACCAAAAATTTCAAAGAATAAGCATGTAGTACTATAGTTGTAGATATTTTGGACGCGGGTTCAAATCCCGCCAGCTCCAATAAAAAATATTTTCATATAAAATTAATTATTTCAAATATTTTAAAATACACATATTACAAATAAATAATTATTTCAGATAATGTAAAAAAATAAATAAAAATTTTAATTAAAAAACTAAAAAAAATTTTTTGACCAATTTAATTTCTTACGTAATGTATCTAAATAATGATAACTTATAGGATGAATTAAATTAACAAAATTTTTGCTTTTATAAATAAAAATTTTTTTTGCTTTGATAATCGGTAATTGAATTTGACCATCACAACTAATTTGAAATTTTTTATCTAAATGAAATAATTTCAGCATAATAACATCATTTTCATTAATAACAATTGGACGAGCAGATAGTGTATGCGGCAACATAGGAACTATAGTAATCACTCTAGAAGATAATGATAAAATTGGTCCTCCAGCAGATAATGCATATCCAGTAGAACCAGTAGGAGTAGAGATAATAATACCATCCGATCTTTGATAAAAAGCAAATTTTTTATCAATATATACTTCAAATTCTACCATACATGACATCTTTTCTGCATGTAAAACAACTTCATTAACAGCAATACAATTTCTTTCGATTTGTTCATTTAATACCTTTACCTCCAACAAAAATCTCTTCTCAACATTATATAAACCAGATAAAATTTTCGATAACATGAAAATCATATTATTAGGTTGTAAATCAGTTAAAAAACCTAAATTACCACAATTAATTCCAATAATTTTAATAGGATAATAAGATAATTCCCTTAAAATACATAACATGTTACCATCACCACCAATTACTATACCTAAATCACATTTTTCACCAATTTGTATAAATGTGGCAATTTTCGGATTATTAATATTTAAAAATTTTGCAATACTTTTCTCAATGACAACATGATAACCTTTTTGTGTTAACCAATCATATAAAATTTTATGAGTCATAAAAAACTTTAAATTACGAGGGTGCCCTAAAATAGCAATCCACCGAAACTGTATTTTCATGATTTATATATGCCTTACAAAAATAAAATCAATAAAATTAATTATATATTATTGAATAAAGTAATAACACCACTTATAATAAATAACAAATACTGTCTCTAAAGAATAAAATATATGAATAATCATAAAAATAATAATAATCATACTCATATTAATTTACTAAAAGAAAAATTAAAAGAGATTTTAAAAAAAAAAAAAGATATTACATTACGGGCACAGGCAAATATTGAGAATATAAAAAAAAAATCTGAATATACTATTCAAAAAATAAAAAGTGAACACTTAAAAAATTTTATAGAAAAATTATCTTTGATAATAGAAAAATTTAATACAATTACTAAAATTGCACATGAAAAAAAATTAGAAAATAACCCTATCATCCAGGGGATAAAATTAACTCAAAAATCACTGATTAATACCATAAAAAAAAAATAAATACCATAAATTATGGTATTTACATAATATAAATAAATTTGCTACCAAAAAATAACATTTTTATTTTGTTTCAACAAAATATCATTCGTTTTAAAAAAATGATTACAACCAAAAAAACCTCGATTTGCCGACAAAGGTGATGGATGAGAAGCATACAAAACAAAATGTTTATTACGATGAATCATGTTAGATTTTTCTTGTGCATCTTTACCCCATAATAAAAAAATTACTTGACGCAAATATTTATTGATATAATAAATAATTGCATTAGTAAAATTCTGCCAACCCAAATGAGCATGTGATTTCGGTTTTCCAGACTCCACTGTTAAAATAGAATTTAATAATAATACACCTTGTAGTGCCCATCTTGATAAACATCCATGA
Organism: Buchnera aphidicola (Sarucallis kahawaluokalani); assembly: GCF_005080725.1. Taxonomy (NCBI): domain Bacteria; kingdom Pseudomonadati; phylum Pseudomonadota; class Gammaproteobacteria; order Enterobacterales; family Erwiniaceae; genus Buchnera; species Buchnera aphidicola. The sequence goes on along the minus strand of NZ_CP032999.1, from coordinate 145,662 downwards.
AAATAATAGTTTTTAGGTAAATAAAAATTAGAAATCACTTCTTTATATATATTCCTTAATGATGGCGGAATTTTACAACCAAAATTTACTGAAAATGCCAATCCATTAGCTTGATTATCTTGATAATAAGGATCCTGCCCAATAACAACTACTTTAATTGAATGAAAAGGAGTTAAACAAAAAGCACGAAAAACATCTCTTGAGTTAGGAAAAATAATTTTTTTTCTCCTTTCAAAAGAAACTATTTTTAAAATATTTAATATTTTTTTTTTTCTAAATTAAATATATATTTCCAGTGTAAATCATTCATTTTAACAATTAATATAATATATCAATCAATAAATATATTTTATAAAAAATAAAAATATATAATAAAATAATAAATAAATTTAATTATGATATATTCAAAATAATCAATAAAATATTTATTTTAAAAGTAGAAAAAAATGAACTTAATATCTCAAATTGCACCAAACTTTGTTACTTCAGCTCTTTTAAAAGATGGAAACATTATCAATGATTTTAATTTTAGAAAATCAACAAGAAAAAAAATGGTAGTTTTATTTTTCTGGCCAATGGATTTTACATTTGTATGCCCAACAGAAATTATAGCATTAAACCAATTATATAATGAATTTAAAAAAAGAAATACAAAAATTATCGGGGTATCACGTGATTCAGTATTTGTACATCAAGCATGGCAAAACCTTCCAATTAAACAGGGTGGTATTGGAAAAATAAAATATACTTTAGTATCAGATATAAAGGGAGATATTCAAAATGCTTACGATGTTGCACATCCGACACTAGGCATTGCATTACGAGCATCATTTATAATAGATGAAAACAACATTGTACGACACCAAGTAATTAATGATTTGCCAATAGGTCGTAATATTTCGGATATGGTCAGAACAATCGATGCTATTAAATTACATGAAAAATACGGAGAAGTATGTCCAGCTAATTGGAAAAATGGCGAAAAAACCATACACCCATCAAAAAAAGGATTAATTGAATATTATCAATAATATATAAATGTTTAATATAACCAGCATAAATATTACTGCTGGTTTTTAATAAATAACATAAAAATATAAAATAGTAATGTTGTATGTTTATATTAGAAATCTTCATCTAAATCATATATATCATATGAATCTTCTGTAGGGTATTCACTAGTAGTATTACTATCATCCACTTGAAAAAAATTATTTATTGGAGTATCAATATGTTCAGAAGAACCAATATCAGTATTATGATGTATCGTATCACTTGGTTTGTCATGGTTATTTAAAATATTTGCTAAGATGTTACCTGCAACCATCCCTCCTGCAACACCCACTGCTGTTTGCATAGCATTTCCTAAAAAACTTGATATACCACCTCCTGTATTATTAGATACATGATCTTTATTGTTAAAATAAGTATTTTCTTTAACATGTGGTATATTTTGAGCATTATGATTCTTTGTATTACTTTGGATATCATTATATACAGGTAATTTACATACTTTTTCTTTTACATGATCAGGTAAAAAACTTGTATTTTGAGTAGAACATTGATTCTCTTTATTTTCTAATTTTTGAATTTTATCATTTAATTCTTGTATAATAATGTCCTGTACTAATAATGTTTGTACCATGTAATAAATCGCATCATTTTGACTTTGTAATAAGAAATTAATTAACTTTGTAGCTTCAATATCTTTATTAGGTGTTTGTAATGATATATTTTGAATTTTTTTAAACAAATTAATGATTAATTGCTTTTCTGCTGTTTTCATATATATATCCTTTTCATTGAAAACCATTTTAAATAATTATAAAACATAAATCATTATTTTTTAATATTCTATGTACCATTTTAATATGATATAATTGTACATGAAATAAATTTATATTACTGTCCGAGAAATAAATTATGAATACAATATACAATAATATTGATCCAGTAGATATTGAAAAAGAATTAACATCTTCGTACCTTGATTATGCTATGTCAGTAATTGTGGGACGGGCACTACCTGATGTACGAGATGGACTAAAACCTGTACATCGAAGAATATTATTTGCAATGAAAATACTAGGAAATGACTGGAATAAACCATACAAAAAATCTGCTCGGGTTGTAGGTGATGTTATTGGAAAATATCATCCTCATGGAGATTCTGCAGTATACGAGTCTATTGTGAGAATGGCGCAGCCATTTTCATTACGATATACTTTAATTGAAGGTCAGGGAAATTTTGGTTCTATAGATGGTGATACAGCAGCTGCAATGCGTTATACAGAAATTAGAATGTCAAAAATAGCACATACATTACTAGAAGATTTAGAAAAAGATACTGTTGAATTTCTTCCAAATTATGATGAAACAGAAAAAATACCTGAAATTTTACCAACAAGAATACCAAATTTGCTAATCAATGGATCATCCGGTATTGCAGTAGGTATGGCTACAAACATTCCACCACATAATTTAAACGAAGTTATTAATGCATGTCTTGCATATATTAATAATCATAATATTTCACTAAAAGAATTAATGCATTATATACCAGGACCAGATTTTCCAACATATGGAATTATTAGTGGTTATCAAGGTATCGAAAATGCATACCGTACCGGAAAAGGAAAAATATATATCCGAGCCCGACATAAAATAGAAAAAAACATAAGAAATAAACGTGAATCTATTATAATATATGAGTTACCATATCAAGTAAATAAAGCAATATTAATCACAAAAATTGCAGAATTAATGAAAGAAAAAAAAATAGAAGGTATTCATGCCTTACGTGACGAATCAGATAAAGATGGTATGCGTATTGTTCTTGAAATCAAGAAAGATACAATTAAAGAAATATTATTAAATCAACTATATATGTTAACACAAATGCAAATATCTTTTGGTATTAATATGGTAGCATTATACTATGGACAACCAAAAATTATGTCGTTAAAAAATATATTAAAATGTTTTTTATCGCATAGAAAAAATATTATTACACGAAGAACTATTTTTGAATTAAAAAAAGCAAAAAAAAAAATACAAATTTTAAAAGGATTAACTATTGCATTAAATAATATCAACGAAATTATTGAAATTATTCAACAATCCAAAAAACCTAATTTAGCAAAAGAAAAATTATTGTCAAAAAAATGGACAATAAATACTAAATTATCAGAAATAATCAATGTAGAAAGTAATATATTACAAAATAATCAAAATAAAACTGATACAGAATATAAATTTACAACTAATCAAGTAGAAGCGATTTTAGAATTAAAATTACAACGATTAACCACTTTAGAACAAGAACGCATATTAGATGAATATAACACCTTATTAAAAAAAATAAAATCATTATCATGCATTCTAAATAATAATGAAGATATGTTAAAAATCATTAAAAAAGAATTAAAAATCATACAACACCAATTTGGTGATAAACGAAAAACAGAAATTATAGAACATAATACCGAAGTAGAAATAGAAGACATGATCCCAAAAGAAGACGTAGTAGTTACTTTATCACATAAAGGATATGTAAAATATCAGCCATTATCGGATTATAATACACAACATAGAGGTGGAAAAGGAAAATCTGCGGCAAAAACTACTAAAGAAGATTATATAGAAACATTATTAATTACAAATACACACGATACAATTTTATGTTTTTCAAATAGAGGAATTTTATATAAAATTAAAGTATATCAATTACCAGAAGCAAGCCGACATGCCATAGGTAGACCAATTATTAATTTAATTCCACTAGGAAAAAAAGAACGAATTACTGCTATTTTAAATTTAAGCAAGGCTACAAATAATAAAAATGTTTTTATGTTAACCGCTAGTGGTATTGTAAAAAAAACTCCGTTACATATATTTAAAAAACCCCGATCTACTGGAATGATAGCAATTCATTTAAAAAATAAAGATGAACTTATTGGTGCTGAAATAACTAATGGAATAAACAACATTATGCTTTTTAGCAAAAAAGGAAAAGTAGTACATTTTTCAGAAAAAGAAGTTCGGAAAATGGGTAGAACTGCATATGGTATTCGGGGTATTAATATTGATAAAGATGACCAGGTAGTATCATTACTTGTTCCTCATGAAAAAGGCACAATATTGACAATGACAGAAAATGGATATGGAAAACGAACAAAGATTGAAAATTTCCCTATAAAATCTAGAGCAACTAAAGGTGTACGATCCATTAAAATTACAAAAAAAAATGGTGTAGTTATCAGCGCAATACAAGTTTCTAAAAATGATCAAATTATGATGATTACTAATGCTGGTACGTTAGTACGTACAAACGTTTCTGAAATTAGAATTTTAGGAAGAAATACACAAGGTGTAATTTTAATCCGTACCTCTAAAAAAGAAAAGGTGGTTGCATTACAAAAAATTGCTAATAATAAACTTAAGTGTCTTACTTAGAAATAGCATAAAAATATTTAAAAAAATTTTTATATATTATTCTTCTTTAATTATCAGGTAATTAAAAAATGCCAAACGTATTATTAGTTACTAAGCGAAATGGAAATACAGAAAAAATTAATTTTCAAAAAATAAAAAACATATTAGAACGTGCATCAAAAAAATTAAATAATATTTCAATAGAAAAAATTATACTCAATACAAAAATACAATTATATAATAAAATCTCAACAAATCGAATTCACGATATAATTATAAAAACTACAGCAGATCTTATTTCAGAACATGCGACAGATTATCAATTCATGGCTGCACGATTAACAATATTTCAATTAAGAAAAAAAGCATATGGAACATTTCATCCACCAAGTCTTTATGAACATGTAACAAATATGATAAAATTAAAAAAATACGATGAAAAATTAATCACAGGATATTCTCAAGAAGAATACAATATTATGGATAAATTTATCCATCATAATCGTGATATGAATTTCTCTTATGCTGCTGTAAAACAATTAGAAGGAAAATATCTCATACAAGATAGAGTTAGTGGAAAAATATACGAAAGTGCTCAATTTTTATATATTATGATTTCAGCTTGTTTATTTCTTAAATATCCTCAAAAAAAAAAAATGAAATATATTAAAAACTTTTATGATGCTATTTCAAAATTTAAAATCTCTTTACCAACACCTATTATGGCTGGAGTACGTACACCAACTAGACAATTTAGTTCATGTGTATTAATAGAATGTGCAGATAGTTTAAATTCTATTAACGCAACTGCAAGTTCAATTGTAAAATATATTTCACAAAAAGCAGGAGTTGGTATTAATGTTGGTCAAATTCGTGCTCTTGGTAGTTCAATTCGTAATGGAGAAAACTTTCATACAGGATGCATACCTTTTTATAAATATTTTCAAACAGCAATAAAATCATGTTCGCAAGGAGGAATTAGAGGAGGCGCAGCAACATTATTTTATCCAATTTGGCATCTAGAAATTGAAAGTCTTATCGTATTAAAAAATAATAGAGGTATAGAAGAAAACAGGGTACGACATGTAGATTACTGTGTCCAAATTAATAAAATTATGTATCAAAGATTAATTAATCAAGAATATATTACACTGTTTAGTCCATCAGACGTTCCCGGATTATATAATTATTTTTTTTCCAATCAAAAAAAATTTATAAAATTATACATAAAATATGAAAAAAATCCTAATATCAGAAAAAAAATAATTAAATCAATTGAACTATTTTCTTTAATTATGCAAGAAAGAACTTCAACAGGTCGAATTTACATACAAAATGTAGATCATTGTAATACACATAGTGCATTTAATCCAGAGTATGCTCCCATTAAACAATCAAATTTATGTTTAGAAGTTACATTACCAACTATTCCAATCCATGATTTACATGATACAAATTCTGAAATTGCATTATGTATATTATCCGCATTTAATTTAGGATGTATTAAAAATTTAAAAGAACTAAAACAATTATCGAACTTATTAGTTAGAGCATTAGATGAAATTATCGATTATCAAGAATATCCAGTTGTTGCAGCAAAAAATGGTGCTAAAAATAGACGATCTATAGGTATTGGAGTAATTAATTTTGCGTATTATTTAGCAAAAAATAATGTACGATATTCAGATGGTAGTGCAAATAATTTGACACATACCACATTTGAATACATTCAATATTATTTATTATATGCGTCATGCAAATTAGCGAAAGAAAAAGGAGCATGCCCGTTATTCTATCAAACAAACTATGCTAGAGGTCTACTTCCAATAGATACTTATAAAAAAAGTATTGATAAAATTTGTAAAAATAACTTACAGTTAAATTGGAAAAAATTAAGAAATCAAATTATGAAATATGGTTTAAGAAATTCCACAGTATCAGCAATTATGCCAACAGAAACATCATCACAAATAGCAAATGCTACAAATGGTATCGAACCACCAAGAGGTTACATTACTATTAAAGCTTCAAAAGATGGTATGTTAAAACAAGTTGTACCAGAATTTATTGAACTGAAAAAAAAATATGAATTATTATGGGATATACCAAATAATACAGGATACTTAAATTTAATTGGTATTATGCAAAAATTTATTGACCAGTCAATCTCAACAAATACAAACTATGACCCTAAAAAATTTCCCAAAAATAAGATACCAATGAAAACCCTCTTACAAGATCTACTCACTGCATATAACTTAGGATTAAAAACCTTATATTATCAAAATACTAGAGATGGCGTAAAAGAATACCAATCAGAAGTTCTGAATAATAATTATAATAATCAATGTAACCATGGATCATGTATATTATAGAATATAAATTTTAATATTAAAATATAAATTAGGTAAAATTATGCCATATACTACTTTTTCTAGAAATAATAATAATCAACTAAAAGAACCAATGTTTTTTGGACAATCTGTAAACATTGCCCGATTTGATCAACAAAAATACCAAATTTTTGAAAATTTAATAGAAAAACAACTCTCTTTCTTCTGGAGACCTGAAGAAATTGATTTATCTAAAGACCGGATAGATTTTTCATATTTACCAAAACATGAACAACATATTTTTATTAGTAATTTAAAATACCAAACTCTATTGGATTCCATTCAAGGAAGAAGTCCAAATATTGCTTTTTTACCTATTATTTCAATACCCGAATTAGAAACATGGGTAGAAACATGGTCATTTTCAGAAACAATTCATTCTAGATCATACACACATATTATTAGAAATATTACTCATGTTCCATCAGATATATTTGATACAATTATTTCAAATAAAAATATCTATGAACGTGCAAAAAATATTTCTTATTACTATGATAACTTAATTACTATGACTAACTATTGGAATTTATTTGGAGAAGGATATTATATAAACAACAAAAAAAAAATAAAGATTAACTTAAAAACTATTAAAAAAGCTTTATTTTTATGTCTTGTTAGCGTCAATGTTCTTGAAGCAATACGATTTTATGTTAGTTTTGCATGTTCTTTTGCATTCGCAGAACAAAAACTCATGGAGGGAAATGCTAAAATCATCCGATTGATAGCACGAGATGAATCCTTACATTTAACTGGAACACAACATATTATTAACATTCTAAAAAATGAAGAAAGTGATCCAGAAATGCAAAAAATAATCAAGGAATGTGAACAAACATCTATTAATTTATTTAAAACTTCTGCATTACAAGAAAAACAATGGGCAGAATATTTATTTAAACATGGACCTATGCTAGGATTAAACAAAAATATCATGTTTAAATATATCGAATATATTACAAATCTGCGAATGCAAGCAATTAATTTGCCAACAATATTTCCAAAGACAAAAAATCCAATTCCGTGGATTAACAATTGGTTAACGTCAGATAACGTGCAGGTTGCACCACAAGAAGTCGAAGCAAGCTCCTATTTAACTAGCCAAATAGATTGTGAGGTATCAAAAGATGCATTTAAAAAATTTAAAATATAAAAAAAAATATATTATTCAGATAATAAATAAAAAATACTATATCACCATAGAACAAAAAAAACTATCATTATTGAAAATATTATTAATTAATAATATTAATATATTTTATCAATGCCAAGAAGGTTATTGTGGAAGTTGTAGTGTAAAGTTAATACATGGAAAAATAGAATATTTTCATAAAAATATTTTATCGTATATACAACCGAAACATATTTTAGCATGCTGTTGTAATATAAAAAGTAACATACATATTATTATTTAAATATGATACTGAATAAAAATTATATTTTTGACTGTATTATAGTAACAAGTATGGTATATAAAATGTCACTAATAGTAGCTCCTCTCGATAAATCATTTACTGGTTGCATTAAACCTTGCAAAATTGGACCAATAGAAGATATATTTAAAGATTGTTGTACAGCTTTATAAGTAATATTACCTGAATTTAAATCGGGAAAAATAAAAATATTAGCCGTATCATGTAAAGATGAATTAGGTAATTTAATACTTAAAATATTCGAATTAATTGCAGCATCGTATTGAATAGGACCTTCAATACTAAAATGTGGAAATATTTTTTTTAACAAAATAGTAGCTTCTCGTACTTTATCTACTGTATGACCCGTTCCTGAATTACCGGTAGAATAGGATAACATAGCTATTTTAGGTTCAATCCCAAATAAAATTGCTAAATTAACAGCATTATATGCAATATTAAATAATTGTTGTGCATTAGGATTAATATTTACAGCGCAATCGCTATATATTAATAATGTCTTAGGAAGTAACATAAAAAAAGCAGATGATAATAAAAGATTATATTTTTGATTACAAATATTATTCATACCAATTAATTGTAAAGCAGTACGTATAACATGTGAAGTTGTATAATTAACACCACATACTATACCATCTACACTTTTATCACGTAATAATAAAGAACCAAATACCATGTTATCTTGCACGCATTCTTCTGCAAATTGCCAAGTTATTCCTTTATGTGCTCTTAATATAAAAAATTTTTCAACATATTTTTTATATAGATTTTTAGGATCAATGATATCAATATTATTAGAAAGATTAATCCCTTGTTGTTTAGCTGTATAATATATAATATTCTTATCTCCTAATAATGTAAAACGCGCAACATTTAAATTAGATAAAATACTAGCGGCATGTATAATACGTTTCTCAGTACCTTCAGGTAATAAAATATGCCGTTGAAGATTTTTAGCTGTATCAATTAAATATTTTTGAAACATCACAGGTGAAAAATAAATACTTTTTTTTGTATTAGCATAAAGAATGCTTCGTAATCTACGATTAATATGATAAATGATATAATCTAATAATACATCAATATCACGCGCATTTTTATGTAATATTTTAATTTTAAAACTATGAATAGTGGATACAACGCTGTTAAAACTACATTCAGTATAAAAAAATATTATACTATACTTGATTTGTTGCATCAATATAAAAATTTTTTCTATATCGTATTGATTACAATTAGTTAATATAATAGAATGTATACCATTTGTATTTAATATTATATATATCAATTGATCATATTGTTGCAAAAATACATAAAATGGGATGAGTAAAACGGTATTATGCATATTATTACTATAATGCAATAAAAAGTGATTATAACATATAAAAGAATCAATTAAATTTATTTGATATTTATTTTTAATAAATTGTTTTATTTTGATCAATTTGAATATTTTATATATAGAAAAATTTATTATTTCTCTATTCCAAGGAATATATGCAGTAAAAGCAGAGGGTATATTTATAGAACGATAATCATTACAATCAGCATGAGAACGAAAAAATAAAAGATCATTATAAAAATTTATAGAAACATTACAAAAATTTTTGATAACACCTAAAATATTATTTTTAATACCATATATTTTATGGTAATTAAAATTATCTTTTAAAAAAAAATTAATACCAGAGTCATAGAAAATAATTTCAGCATCAATATGTTGTAAAAATTTAATATTTAAATCGTGAATATTATATTGATTAGATTTAACACCTTCAATAAATATAATATCATATTTATTCCTGTATAAATAATATAAATCTACAGCATCCTGTACAATTTTTTGAACAAATTTTTCCTTCATAGGATGTATATGAATATTATCTATAATACTTTCAATACAAGAAATAGAATAATATCTTTTTAAAATGTAAGATGTATCACCTATATTATATAATTTTTCAAGAAACGGTTTAAAAAAAATAACATTTTTTTGATGCAATAACTTTATTAAACTTAAACTGATAGTGGTAAGACCTACACTCTTACCAAGAGGAATTAACATAATAGTACGTTTCACAATATTCTCTCGAATATCAAATAATAATATTATTTTATAATAATAAAAATTTATTTTTATAAATAATCAAAAATTATCTAAACAATTTTATTGCTTCTTGAGCAATCATAAGTTCTTCATTCGTTGGTATGACTAAAATCGGAATAGTATCTTTTTTATGAATAAAATTATATGTTTTAAGCAATTTTTTATAATTGTTTTGATTATCTAGTTGAAAACCAATCAAAGATAATCTCAGTATAGTTAATTCACGTACCAAAGCAGAATTTTCGCCAATACCTCCAGTAAATACTAAAGCATGTATTTTCCCATTACATACAGTAGAATATGCACTAATATATTTAGATAATCTATAACAAAAAATATTTGTAGTTCTATATGCCTGCATATCAGAATAATATAACTTTTCAATATCACGAAAATCACTTGTTTTTCCATTGGTTAAACCAGTTATACCAGATTTATTAATTAATATATTCTGAATATCATATATACTTAAACCTAAAATATTATACATGAAAAATATTATTGAAGGATCTATATCACCACTACGCGTACCCATAACTAAACCTTCCAAAGGCGTTAAACCCATAGAAGTATCTACACATATACCATTACAAAATACCGATACCGATGCACCTCCACCCAAATGACAGATAATAATATTTAAACGCTTCAAATCGATATTTAAAATTTTTGATATTTGTTGAATAATATATAGATAACTAATACCATGAGCGCCATAGCGACGAATACGATGTTTTTGATAAAATTCATATGGTATGGGATATAAATATGCATGTTCGGGAATATTATAGTATAAAGAGGTGTCAAATACTGCAAAATTTTTTTTTTTTAATTTTGGAAAATACTTTATAGCTGCTTTAATACCCAATAAATTTACTGGATTATGTAAAGGAGCAAAAATTGTATTTTTACTAATATTTTGTATGACAGAGTCGTTGATAATAACTGATTTCATAAATTGATCACCACCATGAACGACACGATGTCCAATATATTGAATTTTTAAAATTAATGATTGATATTTAGCAAAAATTACTTGCACAATAAATTTTATTGCGTGGCTATGAGAAATAGTATGACCAATATTTTTTTTATTTTTTTTATTATCAAAATACCACGTAATATATGAATTAGAAGTATACAATCGTTCAACCAATCCAAAAAGATACTTTTTATTATTTATAGGATCTAAAATAGAAAACTTTAACGACGAACTTCCGCAATTTAAAACTAATACTACAGTATTTAACATAAATTCTCCAATAAAAATATATAATTTTATAAAAATATCATACGATTATATACACTTATACATAAAACACTATATTTTATTTCACCAATAAAATATTTAATATAATTTTTGTCCCACTGTTATTCTATAATATCCTAAAGGATCTTTATATGAATAAATATTACTAAAACAACTTTTTTGAAATAATTGATAAACTAATTTTTTTTGTTTCCAACCATGTTCAATTAATAACCAACCTTGTAATTCCAAATACTTTTTGGAATGATTAATAATATAATCAATTGCTGAAAAACCATTATTACTAGAAAATAAAGCAACAGGTGGTTCAAAAAATAATTCTTTGGATAAAGTAAATTTTTCATATTTACTCAGATATGGAGGATTACTTACAATTAAATTAAATTTTTGATTAATGCAAGAAAACCAATTACTATAAAAAAAATTAACGTTTGTAATATTTAAATTTTTAGAATTTTTTTTTGCAATGCTTACTGCCTGATGTACGCAATCAATTCCGATAACTTTACAATTAGGTTTTTCATATGCTATAGCTAAAGATATTGCTCCACACCCTGTTCCTAAATCTAATACATAATCCCCATGATTTATTCGAATCAAACTATTTTGTACTAAAATTTCTGTTTCTGGTCTTGGGATTAAAGTATATTTTGAAACATAAAAAGATAAAGACCAAAATTCTTTTTTGTGCATAATATATGCAACAGGCTCACCTAATAAACGTCTTAATAATAATTTTTTTAAAAAAACAGTCTGTTTATAATCTAAAATATAATTATCAAAAATATTTATCCAAGTACGTGATTTTTGAATTACATAACTAATTAATAATTCTGTATCTAAAGTTGGTGTTTGTACTTTAGATAAAAACCGAACACCATATTTGATCCAAAAATTAATATTCATATTATGTTATACAATTTTTAACAATAATTTAGCATTATACTCTTGAGTAATTGGATCAATTAAGATATCCAAATTTCCATTTAGGATATCATCTAGACGATATACACTCAAATTAATACGATGATCAGTTACTCTATTTTTCGGAAAATTATACGTCCTATTACGATCAGAACGATCACCTGTCCCTAATAAATTTTTTCTAATTAGTGAATTCTCTTTATTACGTTTCTCCATCTCATGTGCATGAATTCTAGAAATTAAAATAGAAAGTGCCTTAGATTTATTTTTATGTTGTGAACGCTCATCTTGACACTCAACCACAGTACCTGTAGGTATGTGTGTAATACGAATTGCAGAATCGGTAGTATTAACATGCTGTCCTCCAGCACCAGAAGATCGAAATGTATCAATTTTCAAATCAGAATTATTTATTACAATTTCTCTAGATGATTTTATTACCGGAATGATTGCCACTGTACAAGTTGATGTATGAATTCTACCTTGTGATTCTGTTTTAGGAACACGTTGTACACGGTGTCCACCAGATTCAAATTTTAACTTACTACATACACCAGACCCAGTAACCTTTACAATAATTTCTTTAAAACCTCCTTTTTCGCCTGTATGACTGCTAATAATTTTAAAATTCCAATGATTAAATTCAGCATAACGACCATACATTTTAAATAAATCCCCCGAAAATATTGCAGCTTCATCACCACCAGTGGCTGCTCTAATTTCAATAAAACAACTTTTAATATTACTGGCATCGTCTGGTAAAAGCATATTTTTAATTTTATTTTGTAAAGATTTTTTTTGATCATTTAATAAACGTAATTCATCTTGTGCTATATCAAACATTTCAGGATCAATTAATAATTGCTTAGTTAATTGAATATCTTTTTTTATTTTTTTCCATCTCAAAAAATAATTAATTAAATTCGATAATTTTAAATATTTTTTTGATAATTTTTTAAATCGTATTTGATTAGAAATAATTTTTTTTGATGAAAGTAATATTTCAATTTTTTTTACTTGATCATATAATTTATCTAATTTATTTATAATAGTTTTTTTCAAATTATAATTTTCCTTATTTACGTTACATACACATAAAAAATATCATATATAAAATTACAATTTTTATTATAATATTAATATATTTTAATTTACATTATAATTTAATTTAAAATAATATTTTTCAAATGTAAAACATATTTAATTCTATTATGATTAATATGAAAAATACTCACTAGAATCTTAATACAAGAGATCTTTATGTTAAATATGAAAATATTTTCTGGTAATTCAATCCCAATATTAGCAAAATTAATTGCAAATAAATTATATAGCAAACTTGGAAATGCAACAGTTAGTCGTTTTAGTGATGGAGAGATTAGTGTTCAAATTAATGAAAATGTTAGAGGAGACGATATTTTTATTATTCAATCAACCTGTTACCCAACAAATGACAATATTATTGAACTAGCAGTTATTATAGATGCTTTAAGAAGGGCATCTGCTGGAAGAATCACTGCAGTGATTCCATACTTCGGATATGCACGACAAGATCGTAGAGTGCGTTCAACTAGAGTACCAATTACAGCAAAAATAGTAGCAGATTTTCTATCTAATGTTGGAATTGATCGTATTCTTACAGTTGATTTACATGCAGAGCAAATACAAGGATTTTTTGATGTACCAGTAGACAATGTTTTTGGAAGTTTTGTTTTATTGGAAGATATGTTACAATTAAAATTAAAAGATCCAATTATTGTTTCTCCTGATATTGGAGGAGTTATTCGAGCAAGAGCAATTGCAAAATTATTAAATGACAGTGATATGGCAATTATTGATAAAAGAAGACCTCGAAAAAATATTGCACAAGTCATGAATATTATAGGTGATGTTTCCAATAGAGATTGTATTTTAGTAGATGATATGATTGATACTGGAGATACATTATGTAAAGCTGCACAGGCATTAAAAAAACACGGAGCAAATAAAGTCTTAGCATATGCAACACACCCTGTGTTTTCTGGTAATATTCTCAATAATATTCAAAAAACATATATTGATGAAATTATTGTTTGTGATACTATTCCACTAACATCAGAAATCAAAAAACAAACAAAGGTTCGAACATTAACTTTATCTACAATGTTAGCAGAAGCAATTCGAAGAATTAGTAATGAAGAATCTATTTCAGCTATGTTTGAATATAAAAAATATACAACGTTCGATTTTATAAAATAAATTATTTATAGTTGAAAATATATAGATCGAATTGACGTAATAGCTTCAGCAACAGAAACAAAAGATCCAAATACTAATATTAAATCTTTTTTTTGTACACGTTGCATTAATTGATATATAGCATTTTGTACACTAGGATAAAATAAAGCACTATTTGGTAATATTTCTTTTAAAATATATTCTGTAGCAGAATCATATGTTTGTAAACTAGTGTAATACCAACAATGAATTAATTCCTTCAAATTTAATACAGTATTTTTAATATCTTTACGAGATAATATTCCAAATAATCCATAAATTTTAATATTTTTTTTTTGATTTAAAAAATTCTTTAGTTGTTGATATAAATAATATGTTGCATGTGCATTATGTGCAGCATCTAATATAATTAGTGGATACCTATGAATAATATGAAATCTTCCAGGTAAAAAAACTTTTTTTAAAGATTGTATAATATTTTTTTTTTTAATATTCAATTTTAAGACACGCAATGCTGCTATTGTAATGGCAGCACTGGAAAGTGATATTTTTGGTATAGGTAAATTTTTTACAATACCATTTTGATCATAAAAATACCAGTTATTATTAGACTGAAAATAATTCCATTCATACTGTATACGGTATAAAGATACATTAGAAAAATTTGCTACTTGATATACTGAATAAGGGATATTATTTTCTCCAATACATACTATTACATTCTTACGAAATATACCCGATTTTTCATATCCTATCAGATATCTGCTATCTCCTAATTCATGTATATGATCTAATCCAATGTTAGTCACAATTGCTAAATGAGGTATAATGACATTCGTAGCATCTAATCTACCACCTAATCCAACTTCTAAAATTATAACGTCTAAATTACTTGATTGAAATATCAATAATGCAGCCAATGTAATAAACTCAAAATATGAAAATTTTATATCTTTACATACTGACAATATTTTTTTAAATATAGAAATATGTATCAAAGGATTGATGATATATGATCCATTAATTTTAATTCTTTCATAGTAATTAAATAAGTGAGGTGAAGAATATTTTCCTACTGTATATCCTGAATCTAAAAGTATTTTTTCTAACAATGCACATGTACTACCCTTACCATTTGTACCAGATACAGTAATAATAAAAGACGAAATATTTAATATTTTTAACTTTTTTGCAATATAAACTACTCTGCTTATATTATTGCGCATATTTTTTGAGCATATAAATTGAATATACTGCAACCATTTTGATAGTAAAATATGTTGATTGTAGAAATAATGTTTCATAAAAATAATTTCTATATAATAAATCATATCATGAGAATAATGTAATATACAACATAAAAAATCGCTATAAAAATAATTTAAAAAATTTACGCATAAGAAAATTATATATTTAAAATCACCAATAAAAATTCCAAATATATACATTTAAAGTTATAAATTTTTATAAATATTTCATATTTAAAAAATTCATCAAAATTTGTGGAAATATACCAAATAATATAATTACACTACTGATTAAAATAATTATTATATCAATAATTTTATAACATTTTTTACCATTTATTAATGCAACATTAGTTTTATTGTATGCAATTAATATTATTTTTAAATAATAATATATCGAACAACCAGAATTAATAATGACTGCACATAAAATCAACCAAAGTTTTTTATGTAAAATTACTATTAAAGTAAAATACTTAGCAAAAAATCCAAAAGTAAATGGGATACCTAAAAAAGAAAAAATAATAACTACAAAAGAAAAACTTAGTACTGGTTTATCAATTAATAACATATTATATAAAGGCATGTGATTTATATCAAATGTTATATTATTATTTAACAAAACTAATAAACTTAATAAACTAAATATTCCAATACTGCTAATAACATAATTTAATAAATATATAAAAGCTATATGATTTGATAAATAATAATTATTTATAGTCAGTACCGAAATTAATGCATATCCCATATGAACAATTGAAGAATAACCAAAAAATTTTTTAATATTATTTTGTGTAATCACTACAATACTTCCGTATATTATCGAAAAAAATGATATAGTTTCTATAATTAAATATATAATTTTACATTTTTCGTATGGACAATATGATAATATTTTAATTAATGCTGAAAAACTCGCAATTTTTATGATGATCGTAGAATACAATAATAATACAGGGGAAATATTTTCATAAATATCAAAAATCCAGAAATGTAATGGAAATAATGATAATTTAAAAAAAAATGATATAAATAATAACATTAAACCAATTAATAAAATTTTATTTTCATAACTACTACTAATTAAAAGTGTAATCTTAATACAATTTAAAGTTAGACTTCCACATTTTAAATATATCAACACTATACCTAATAATGCAAAACTAGTCATCAGACTAGATAAAAACATATATTTTAATATCACTCGAATCTTTCTTTTTGATTCTAAAAAATATGTCATCAATCCAAATATTGGTAAAGACATTAGTTCCGTACCAATTAATACAGTAATAATATGATTTGCTTCTGTTAATATAATAGCACCAATAATTGAAGATAATATTAATACATAAAATTCTTCCTGATACATCAATATTTTTTCTATATAAAAGTAAAATACAATTAACATTAACATACTAGAAAAAACAATAAGAAAAATATATAATAAAGAATTAAAATTAATATACAATAGGATAGTAACAAAAATTGGAGTAATAAAGTAAATTAAAAATAAAATACACAATACAGAAAATAAACTTAAAAAAGTAACACAAAAAACAAAAAAATGATTTCTTCGAAAAATCATAGAAAACATAATTACAATAATACCTGTCATTAAAATAACAAGAGGAAGTAAAGCTACTAATTTAAAAATAGGTATAAACATATAAGTGATTAACCTTATCAAATTAAATCATAATATACTTTTTAAAGTGTTGCAAATTGTATCATACTAATAATCATCTTTGGATAAAACCCTAAAAATAATGTTACTAATACAAAAAAAAGTATAATAAAAAATTCAAAATAATACATATTTTTACTACCTATAACTAATATTTTTTTTTCACCATAAAATATTTTATTTAACATATTTAAAGAATAAATCACAGCAAATAATAAACTAAATACTAATAATCCTCCTATAAATGAACTCTTAATATAAACTCCAGTTAACATCATAATTTCACCAATAAAATTCACTGTTCCAGGAAGATTCAAGTTAGCAAATAAAAAAAATAAAAAAAATCCTGGAATCCATTTAATTTGAGAATATAATCCACCCATTTTACTAATATTATTAGTTTGAATACGTCTATATAATTGACTTAATAAAATAAATAACGCTGCTGTTGTAAATGAACCAAAAACAATTTGCATAATTGATCCAATAGATGAAAAATAATTATCGCAATATATGGTAATGAGTAGAAAACCCATATGTGATATAGAACTATATGCAATAATTTTCTTTACATTTTTTTCAGCAAATGCCATCCAAGAACTATAGAAGATAGTAATGATTCCGAGTATAACAATAATAGGATAAATATGATGTAGAGTATTTTTAAATAGGTGAATATTAAAACGTAATAAGCCATACGCTGCTACTTTAATTAACATACCTATTAAATCTAATGAACTATCTATAGGAGATTGACTATAACAATTTACAATCCACCCATGAAATGGTACTATTGGCATTTTTACCGCGAATGCAATGAAAAATCCCACCATAATAATATATTGCAAAAACAAAGGAATTGTATTTTTTATGAAAATATTATAATCAAATGTCCAAATATTATTTTGATAATAATAATTTAATGATAATAATAAAATTGAAAATAACATTAATATACTAGATATTTGTGTATAAATTAAAAATTGATTTGCAGTATATTTTCTTTGTTGTTTTGTATATTTTTTATGACCCCAAAAAATAATTAAAAAATACATTGGTAATAACATAATTTCCCAAAAACAAAAAAACAGAAATAAATCAATTGATAACAACACACCAACCGTTCCAAATAAAATTAATAATAAACTTAAATAAAATAAATTTTCGTTTTTTTTATCTTCGGAAAAAGAATGTAAAATAGCTAATAATCCTAAAATACTAGTTAAAAAAATCATTATCAATGATAATCCATCGATTGCAAAATGTAAATTAATTCCTAATTGAGGAATCCATGGTATTATCACTTCATTATTCCAATATTGAATGTATAATGTAGTATGATATCGGTAAAAATATTTATACCAGCAGAAAGTAGAAAATATAAGCATTAATATCACTGTAAATAATGAAAAACATCGCGATGCATGATAAAATTTATTTCCAAGAAATAAACAACATAAACTACCTAATAAAGGAATAATCAGAAAAAAAATTAACATATCATAATTCCTATAGATTTCATAAAATATAAACTCTAAAATTCAAATATATAAAATTTTAAAAAATTATTATATTAATATAAAATGATTAAACAAGAAACAAAAATTATATTTAAACTAATTAACATAATATAAACATTCAATGTAATATCTTCAATAGATATTAATAAAAAATTAATTTTTTTTACAAGAAATAATACAAAACAACTGCATACATTAAAAGGTTTACGAGATAAAAAATATGCTACTGCTAAATATATATTCAAAAAAAATAATTCATAAATATAATAAAAACCAAAACTACTGTCTTTAATAAAATTTATTAAAGTAACTAAGCATTTTAAAATAAATATTTTTAATACTATATTTTTCCGTAAAATATAAAAATAATATGATATAAAAATATTCAAAATAACTAATATACTAGAAATACTTTCTAAATAAAATTTAGTATAACCTTTCGGTAATGCAATCATTGGAAACATATTAGATATATTTGGAAGAATCAATATTCCAAAAGTAGTTGAAAATATAGAAAATATAATAAGTGGAATATATTGAAAACAATTCATTGAAGTTTTAGTAATATGATAATTTGAACTTGTATGAAACGTGACAAATATTAATCTAAAAATATATAAAGTTGTTAAAATGATTGATAATATAGCTATAATAAAAAAAAACATATTTTTACTATTGTAAATGCATAATAATATTCCTTCTTTACTATAAAACCCTGCAGTAAAAATTGGAAATCCTGCCAAAGAAACACCACCTATTAAAAAACAAACATACAAAAATGGAAATCTTTTATATAATTGATTGCCCATACGGAAAATATTTTGTTCGTAACAACACTTAGAAATTAAAACACCAGCAGACAAAAATAATAAAGCTTTAAAAATAGCATGTATAATTAAATGCATTACAGCAGCATTACATGCACCTACACTTAAAGCAATAAATATATACCCAATTTGACTCATTGTAGAATATGCTAGTATTCGTTTTATATCAATTTCAACTAAAGCAACTATACTGGATAAAATTAAAGTAATACCACCTACAATACCAATCATATATAAAACATGTGGTGTTAATATAAATACATTATAATTTCTTAAAATTAAATAAATTCCAGAAGTCACCATAGTAGCAGCATGAATTAAAGCAGAAACTGGAGTTGGTCCTACCATAGCTTCAGGTAACCAAATTTGTAGCGGTATTTGCGCTGATTTACCAATTGCACCTATTAAAAGTAAAACATTAACTATTTGTAAGAATTTCGTTCCTTTTATTAAATAAATTTTTGTTAAAAATGCAATTTCATAAAAATTTAAAGTATGGTAATGAATATATAATAATAATATTGCAGTAATTAAAAATAAATCACCTACTTTAGTGAAAATAAATGATTTCATAGCAGAATAATTAACACGTACTTGAGAATAATAAAAATTAATTAATAAATATGAACAAACACTAATTCCTTCCCATCCTAAATACATGAAAAGAAAATTGTTAGATATTACTAAAATTAACATATTTACTAAAAATAAATTTACCAATTCAAAAAAACCAATATTATTAGTTTTATGCTGCATATACCATATAGAGAAAAAATATACCAAACACGCAACTATTGTAATCATTGATAAAAATACACAGGTCAAACTATCAATTAAAATTCCAATATCAATTGTAATACTTTGTATATTCCACCATGACCACAAACATTTTTCAAAAGTAAAATATGGACTAATAAAAAAAAATATATCTAATAAACAAACCGAAACTACAGATAAACTAATCAAAAGAAAACTAATAAAAGAAATAATTTTATATGATAAAACATTTTTAAAAAAAAATAAAAAAATAAAACTTATCAGAGGAAAAAAAATTACTAAATAAATTATATTCATTCAATAATCTCACTGAATTTATTAATATTTAAAGTATGTGTTTGTCTAAAATATTGTATCAATAGCGTTAAACCAATACTTGATTCTATTGCCGATAATGTAATTGATAAAACATACATAACCTGTCCGTCTGTATGACTCCAATAATTTCCAATCACTACAAATAATAATGATATAGAATTCATGATAATCTCTAAACCAATAAACATAGATAATAAATTATCATTTAAAATAATTGATATTACACCCAATACAAATAACATTAAAAACAAACATAAACAATGTAATAAAGAAATCATATTATGATATCCTATAGTATAAAATATAATATTATTTATTTTTTTTAGAAATCAAAAATACAATAATCACAATTGATAATAATAAAATTGAAGTAAATTCAATTAATAATATATACGGATCAAACAAAATTTTTCCTAAAACATTTAAATGATTAATTACTTGAAAAATATATTTTCTATGTATACAAAAAAATATCTTATAAAAAAAAGTATAAAAAAATGAGATCAATAAAAAAAAATAAAAATAATTATATTTCCGAGAACAACAATTATTTTTCATATCGTTAAAGTTTAATAGCATTACAACAAAAACAAATAATATTAGAATAGCACCAGAGTAAATAATCATTTGCAATGAACCTATCATATAATCACCTAATACAAAAAATATACCAGAAGTAGTTAATACTGAAATAAAAAAATAAAATAATGCATACATGATTTTTGTTTGAATAATTGAAAGTATAGTAAATAATATAGTCAATATAGATAAAGTATAAAAACATAAATACATATTTTTTATTCCTATGGTAATAAATCCTTTATATTCACTGGTATGCTATGAGCACTATTTTTAGTGCTAGTATCTATTTGATTATATACTCCAGTCTTTTCATAAAAATTATAATTATGATATTTTCCAGTACCTAAAATAGAAAGATCATTTTTTTTATAAACTAAATCTTTTCTATTAAAGTCACTTAATTCAAAATCAGGAATTAACTGAATTGCAGCAGTTGGGCAAGCTTCTTCACATAATCCACAAAAAATACAACGTGAAAAATTAATTCTAAAAAATAATGGAAACCACCGACCAAATTTATTCTGCGATTTCTGCAAAGATATACAACTCACAGGACATACTACAGAACATAAATTACATGCTACACAGCGTTCTTTACCATCAGGATTTTTTGTTAAAACAATTCTTCCACGATATCTTGGAGAAAGATATACTGAATGATCAGGATATAATCTAGTTTCACGTTTTGCAAACATATGCTTCATAGTAAGGAAAATACTACGAATTTGAGTAAAAATTGCTAAAATAATATATTGAATACTCATGATATATACCTAAAAATTAAATTAATAATATAAAAAATGCTGTAAAAATTAAATTTAATAATGTTATGGGTAAACATATAATCCATCCAAAATACAAAATTTTATCATAACGAGGCCTTGGTAAAGATGCACGTAATAAAATAAAAAACATTATAAAAAATACAGTTTTTAAAAAAAACCATACATATCCAGAAAAAAATGGTCCATTCCAACCACCTAAAAACATAACTGTAATTATAGCAGAAACTACAATCAGGGATATATACTGTCCAATAAAAAACATACCAAATTTCATTCCTGAATATTCAATATGGTATCCATCTGCTAATTCCTGTTCGGACTCAGGTTGATCAAAGGGATGTCGATGACATAATGCTAAACCTGCAATAATAAAGGTTAAAAATCCAAAAAATTGCGGAATAATATTCCAAATATATTTTTGAGAGTTAACAATACAAATCAAATTAAAAGAATTTGCTCTGGCAATGACACCCATTAAAGAAAAACCTAAAAATACCTCATAACTTAAAGTTTGAGCAATAGCACGAACTGCACCTAGTAAAGCATATTTATTATTACTAGACCATCCAGCAAATAAAATTGAATATACCGAAACTGCAGACATAATTAAAAAAAATAATATACCGATGTTTAAATTAATAATATAAAAATTTTTATCGAACGGAATTGTAGCAATCACAAGTAAAGATGTAATAAATGCAATAACTGGAGCTATAATAAAAATAAATTTTCTACTAAACAAAGGTACCCAATCTTCTTTGAATAACATTTTAATCATATCAGCAATCAACTGTAATGATCCAAACCAACCTACCCGATTAGGTCCAAATCGATTTTGGAATAAACCTAATACTCTACGTTCGACAAAACTTAAAAAAGCACTACAAAAAATAATTAAAAATACAATCATAAAAGTTTTGCAAAATAAACTTAAAACATGAATGAAATTTACATGCATCATAGTATTTATATTACGCCTCTGATATTTTTTACTACACAACCTAATAAAACATGTGGAATATTAGGAAATCCTAATGGCAAACCTAATTGTTTTAAAGGTATTTTTGATGAAAATTGAATCGATAATTGAAATAATTGACCTAAACATTCAAATTCAATTTTTTGATTAAGCGCTAATCCTAATATTTTTTTATATTTATTATGAATAATAACATAGGCAGTAGAATAATTTTTACTAATAACATCAGAATATTGACTTAATTCTTCACTACCAAATAAAACATAATATGGTATAATTTTCCATTCATCGTTACGTGCATTTACATCATACCTTTCTATCAAATCATATTTCTTATTTAAATTATTTCTTTGAAATATATGAACACCAGAATTATAATGATCATTTTTAAATATATATTTATTCCAAGCATGTAACGAATTCCACCCCGGAGACCAAACAAATGGAATATATTCCATATCTTGATTAGGTTGCTGATTACCTTCCATAGAAAAAGCAAACATGGTATTTTCATCATTTTTTTGTTTCGGTTCATGAATATTTAATTCAGAAAATATTGCTGTTCTGCTACTTGCCCGATGAGATAATCGTGCAATTTTTTGATTTAAAATACGATATTTTTCGTTAGGAGCAACATTCAATACGCTTTTGAATATGATAATATGATTTATATAATCTTGAATAACATGATCCAATGTAATATCAATGTTATTGATATTATGTATCTTATAATATATTTTATATAACCAAAACCATGCTTCTAAAATACAAATGGTATTATCGTATACCATAGGGTTAAAAACTGAAAAAAATCTTTGCATTCTACTTTCATAATTAACAATAGTTCCTGAACTTTCCGAAAAATTAGTTGTAGGAAAAAATATAGTACTTTTTCGAGCAGTGGGAGTTAACACATGATCTAATACAATAATATTTTTTATTTTTTTTAAAATACAGTCCATATCTTTCTTTAATACATAACGATACAAGTCATTTTCTAAAATAACTAATGTATCAATTTGATCAGAAGAAATTTTATTCATCACATCTGTCATGGAAAAATCAGATATTAAACCCACACCAATACTATTGGAAGAAGCAGTGAGTAATATTAAACCAACATCTTTTTTTAGCGCTTGTAAGCCTTGTGCAATATTTGTTGATGAATGTATTAAATTTATACTGCCCGAATGTGTACCAGAAATAATTAAAGGTTTTTTACATGACAATAACGCTTTATAAATAATTTCAGTGTCATTCATAACATCTGCAGTAAGATTTTTAAATGAATGAGATACACCATAAATTTTATGAGCAAGAACTGTGGTAAATATTTCCTGATCTCGTATAGAAGCATAATGACTCATTGCTGAAATATTATCCAATTTTATTTCATGAGTGTGTACAATATAAATACACGTTTTTTTATTAGATATATTTAACATAGCGACATTATGCCATTTAGGAACATTATATTGCTGATAATTTTTACTCTGTTGAATTTTATTTAATTGTCTAATTGCTAGATCCAATCTTGGGGAAGTATGTGTAATATCTTCGCCTATAATTAATACAAGATCATAACTTTCTACTTCATATAATGTTGGAATATATAAACCACTATTTTCCAAAATATCAATAATTAATTTTACACATTTATGCTCATTATCTAACATACCACTAGAAAAATTTTCTTTCCCAACTAGTTTTCTTAATGCAAAATTATTTTCTAAACTAGATCGTATTGATCCAATACCCATAATACGATTTGTATTTTTTAATATATTTGATACTATATCAATTGAATCATTTTGATTTAAAATAATACATTTATTCTGAAATACTTGTATAGGATATTTTAATCTATATTTTGTATTAACATAATTATAACCAAAACGACCTAAATCACATAAAAAATAACGATTAATATGACTATGATATCTATTTTCTATTTTACTTACAATACCATATTTTTCTCCAACAATAATGTTGCATCCAATACTACAATGCTGACAAATACTTGGTGCATGTTGCAAATCCCATTTACGATTATAATTTTTGGATGATAATTTATCAGTAAAAACCCCAGTAGGACAAACTTCAATTAAATTACCTGAATGTTCACTATCTAAACATCCATCTTCAAATCGACCAAAATAGATGTTATTACTAGCACCATATACGCCAAAATCAGTACCTCCAGCATAATCCTTATAATAACGCACACATCTATAACATCCAATACATCTATTCATTTGATGTGATATAAAATGACCTAAATATTGATTTTTATGTATACGTTTATCAAAGGTATATCGTCGATTATGATGACCAGTTAAAACAGTCATGTCTTGTAAATGACAGTTTCCACCTTCTTCACATATCGGGCAATCATGTGGATGATTCGTCATTAGTAATTCTATAATTCCTTTCCTAAATTTATTTACTTCGGTGTCATGAGTTGTAATAATCATGTTATTCACTATAGGAGTAATACATGACATTATAATTCTCCCAGAGGAATCATTTAAATTATTATATTGTTTCACAGCACATAATCTACAAAAACCAACACTACCTAATTCAGGATGCCAACAGAAATATGGTATATCTATATTTAACGATAAACATGTTTGTAATAAATTATTTGCATGAGAAAAATTATATTTCTTTTTATTTATATAAATTATGGCCATAGTAATTAATTTCCAAAATAATATAAAATTTATCTTAGTAAAAATAAAATGCTATACCAAAACAATACTATAAAAATAATTCAAAAATACTGTTTGTTTTATTCCTGGTATCACTCATTTTTTGATTAATATTCATAATACATTTTTTAAAGTCTAACTGAAATAATTTTATTGCACTTTGTAACGGTTGAATTGCACCAGGAGCATGTGCACATAAAGTTTTTCCAGGACCTAATTGAAAGCACAAATCTTCTAAAATATCTAAATCATTTATTGTAGCAGAACCATTTTCAAAAGATTGTAGAATTTTTACGATCCAAGGTAAACCTTCTCGACATGGCGTACACAAACCACATGATTCACGAGCAAAAAACTTTTCTAAGTTTAAAACTAAAGAAACTATACTAACAGTATGATCTACAACCATTGCAACACCAGTCCCAAATCGACTACCAATGTTTGCAATACTTGAAAAATCCATTTTGACATCCAGTGTCTCAGGAAGTAAAAAATCTGTACTTGCACCTCCAGGTTGCCATGCCTTTAAAACAAATCCTTTTTTCATACCTCCTGCATAATCTTCTAATAGTTCCCTTGCACTGATTCCAAACGGAACTTCCCAAACTCCGGGATTATTTACTTGACCGGAAAAACCCATTAATTTTGTCCCTGTATCATCACTTAAAGAAATTTCCTTGTACCAACTCACTCCATTCAAAATAATCGATGGTATATTCGATAATGTTTCAACATTATTAACACAAGTTGGTTTACCCCATAATCCAATTAGCGCTGGAAATGGAGGTTTAATTCTTGGATTAGGTCGATTACCTTCCAATGAATTAATTAATGCAGTTTCTTCCCCGCAAATATATCTTCCAGCACCTGTATGTAAAACAATATCAAAATTGAAATTAGTACCTAAAATATTTTTACCTAAATATCCAAGTTTTCTAGCTTCCAGGATAGCACGTTTTAAATTATATGCAGCATCTATATATTCCCCTCTTAAAAAAATATATCCCATAGAAGCTTCTATAGCAAATCCAGCAATGATCATCCCTTCAAGTAATTGATGAGGCAATTTTTCAAGTAATAACCTATCTTTATAAGTTCCCGGTTCCATCTCATCAGCATTACATAAAAGATATCTTGCTTGATAATCTTTTTTTTGAGGCATTAGACTCCATTTAATACCAGTATAAAATCCCGCACCTCCTCGACCACGCAATTTAGATTCCGTAATCATTTGCACAACATCTTTTGGAATCATATTTTTTAACATTATATGTAGTGCTGAATACCCATTCTTTTTACAGTATTCAGATGCCCAAACTATATTTGAATATGATTGATTCAAACGCCATGTTAGGGGATGTGTTTCGGCAGTTCTAATATGTTTTTTCATTTACATTTCTCTAACAAAATTGGTATACACGTAGAATTAACATTAGAATATGTAATACTATTAATCATTAAAACAGGAGCTTTGTCGCAATTACCTAAACATGAAATAGGCAATAAAGTAAATTTGTGATCTATAGTCGTACATCCAGGTTTGATTTTTAAAATATCTTCTAAAATTAATTGTATCTTATTACATCCCATCATATAACAAACAACGCTATCACAGTATTTAATAATATTACGTCCAACTGGTTGACGGTATATTTGACTATAAAAAGTAGCTATTTCTTCCAACTGACTAACAGAAATACACAAAATCGCAGAAATTTCATACATTAACTGATCAGATATCCATCCCCGAGAATTTTGAACTATTTTTAATGCTTCAATAGATGCAGCTTTTTTATCTTCATAGTGTTTTGTTTCTTCTATAATTTTATATAACTCTATATCATTTAATTTATTATTTAACATATTAATTATTTTGAAAAGTTAATATTATTAAAACTATTACCGATCAACATCAGACATAACAAAATCAATACTACCTAAATACACAATTAAATCAGATATCAGGTTACCACGAATAACCGAAGGAATTTGTTGTAAATGCGGAAAACTTGGAGTACGAATTCGAGTACGATAACTCATCGTACTGCCATCACTAATCAAATAATAACTATTAATACCTTTTGTTGCTTCAATCATTTGAAAACTTTCATTCGCGGGAATTACTGGACCCCAAGAAACTTGTAAGAAATGTGTAATTAAAGTTTCTATATTTTGTAGCGTATCTTTTTTATTTGGAGGTGTAGTCAATGGATGATCAGCTTTAAACGATCCCTCAGGCATATGATTTAAACATTGTTTTAAAATAATCAAACTCTGTTGAATTTCTTCAATTTTTAGCATTACTCGAGTATAACAATCGCTAATACCATTACCTAAAGGTACTGAAAAATCAAAATTTTCATATCCAGAATATGGTCTTTTTTTTCTAACATCAAAATCAATCCCAGTGGCACGTAATCCAGTTCCAGTAACACCCCATTGTAAAGCATCTTTCTGATTATAACATGCAATACCTTTAGACCGTTGAATTAAAATACTATTCTTCAAAGCAGAATTAACATATTCATTTAATCGTTTTGGCATCCAATTCAAAAAACTTAATAATAAATTATGCCATCCAATGGGTAAATCACAAGCCAATCCACCAATTCTAAACCAAGCTGGATGCATCCTAGCACCGGTAATAGCCTCAATAATATCATATATTTTTTGTCTATCTGTAAATGCTAAAAAAACAGGTGTCATTGCTCCAACATCTTGAATAAAAGTTGAAATATATAATAAATGACTATTAATTCGAAATAATTCTGATAACATTACACGAATCACTTTCACCCTATCAGGAACAATAATACCAGCTAATTTTTCTACTGCTAATATATATGGCATTTCATTAACACATCCTCCTAAATATTCAATACGATCTGTGTATGGAATATAACTGTGCCATGATTGACGCTCTGCCATTTTTTCTGCACCCCGATGATGATAACCAATATCTGGCATACAATCTATAATTTTTTCTCCATCCAATTGTAAAATAATTCGAAAAGCTCCGTGTGCAGAAGGATGATTAGGACCAAGATTTAAAAACATAAATTCTGATTTTTTGTTTCTTAATTTCATACCCCAATCATTAGGATTAAATTCTAAAGCCTGCATAGAATCATCTTCCTTTAATGCATTTAAATAAAAAGGACTACACTCAGTGGCTCTAGCAGGATAATCTTTTCTTAAAGGATAACCTACCCATGTTTTTGGCATAATAATTCGTGTTAAATTTGGATGTTTATCAAAAACAATACCAAACATTTCCCATGTCTCTCTTTCATACCAATTCGCATTTGGAAAAATTTTTGTTATTGTAGAAATACTTAAATTCTTTTCTAATAATGGCACTTTAATGATAATATCTGTATTATTTTGAATAGAGATTAAATGATAAAAAACTGAGAAATCAGAAATAGGCATATCATTTCTATTTTTTCGTAACCGTTCATCTATTCCATGTAAATCAAATAACATATTGTACTGTTGAGTATTTTCTTTTAAAAATTTTACTACTAAAAGTATCATACTACGATCTACCCAAATAATTGGATGATCAAACAATGTGTTTTGTATAAAAAAATTATTATTTTTAAAATGCTTACATAACTCTGAAACAATAGTATTCATATTACTATAACTCTATATTAAAATTAAAAAATTTTTATAAAAATAAATCAAAAAAAAAAAAAAATAAATAACCATATACATATACAATTTGTTTAAAATTAAATATTCTCAGGATTGCGTAATTTTCCTATTTTTGATCGATCAGCATATTTTTTATCTTTTTGGGATTGCATATTAGCTTTATATACACCTTGTTCACCAACTATCCAGGATAATGGACGACGTTCTTTATCAATTGCATCTTGTAATAACATTAATCCTTGTATATAAGCTTCTGGTCTAGGCGGACATCCGGGAATATAAACATCTACTGGTAAAAATTTATCTACACCTTGCACAACAGAATAAATATCATACATACCTCCTGAATTAGCACAAGAACCCATAGAAATCACCCATTTAGGTTCCAACATTTGATCATATAATCTTTGTATAACCGGTACCATTTTAATAAAAGGTGTACCCGAAATGATCATAACATCGGACTGTCGAGGAGATGCCCGTAATACTTCAGCACCAAAACGAGCAATATCATGCACAGCAGTAAACGATGTAACCATTTCTACATAACAACACGATAATCCAAAATTATATGGCCATAAAGAATTTTTACGACTCCAATTAACTATTTTATGTATTAATTGTGTTAACTTTCCAGTGAATATATTATTCTCATTTTTTTTTAATGGATCATCTACAATTGTTTTCTTTTGACTAGGATACCTACTTAAACTAGTCATATCAATTTTTGTTAAAGTATACTTCATAATATTACCAATTTTATCCAAAGTAATAAAATTAAAACTATATGTTAAATAATATCATCATTGCAAGAATCCCAATTAAACACATTTTCTTTTAAAAGATAAAATAATGCTAAAAATATTGTAAAAATAAATAAAGATATTTCAAAAAAACCAAACCAACCAATATTTTTAATATTTATAATCCAGGTATATAAATATAACGATTCAACATCAAAAATTACAAAAAATACTCCTAATAAATAAAATTTAATCACCCATCTTACATTTGCATCACCATATGAATTAATACCTGACTCAAATGGAATATTTTTCCCTCTAGAAACACCACGCTGACCTAATAACCAACCACCTAGTAACATCATACCACACATTATTAACACACATACAACAAATAAAAAAAAATTATAATTTTCAACAGACAATGTTTAATATCCTTATATAAATTATTCAAACATATTTAATATTATATAATATATAAATAATACAATTTATAATATATATAAATACTTTATACCATCATATATAACATTTTATATTGATAAATTACATACTATAAAAAGGTTATAAGAATATAAATTACTGAAATTATAAAAAAATACTTGATGAAATACAAGAAAGACCATATTTAAATTAATAACAAATATAAATATCTTCATTGCATGCAGAAGAAAAATAAGTATAGAAATATTTTTATGAAAATTCATCTCAACTCATAACTTAAAATTCACACATAAAAAATGGAAAAGTATAATTATGGGAAAAATTATAGGTATAGATCTAGGTACTACAAATTCTTGTATTGCAATTATTGATGGAAAAAAAGCTAAAGTATTAGAAAATTCTGAAGGTGATCGTACTACACCATCTGTCATTGCATATACTCAAGACGGAGAAATTTTAGTAGGACAACCAGCAAAAAGACAGGCAATAACTAATCCAAAAAATACACTATTTGCAATTAAAAGATTAATTGGTAGAAAATTCCAAGATACAGAAGTACAAAAAGACATTAAAATTATGCCATATGAAATCATAAATTCTGAAAATGGTGATGCATGGATTAATATCAAAGGCCAACGTATGGCACCACCACAAATCTCTGCTGAAGTACTTAAAAAAATGAAAAAAACAGCAGAAAATTATCTAGGCGAAAGAATTACAGAAGCAGTAATTACTGTACCAGCATATTTTAATGATGCACAAAGACAGGCTACAAAAGATGCCGGAAAAATTGCTGGATTAGAAGTAAAACGTATTATTAATGAACCTACCGCTGCAGCATTGGCTTATGGTTTAGATAAAAGTCCGGGAAATAGAATAGTTGCTGTATATGACTTAGGAGGGGGAACATTTGATATTTCAATCATAGAAATAGATAATGTAGATCAGGAAAAAACATTTGAAGTACTCGCAACTAATGGCGATACTCATTTAGGAGGAGAAGATTTCGACAGTAGACTCATTAATTACCTAGTAGAAGAATTTAAAAAAGAACAAAATATAGATTTAAGAAATGATCCGCTAGCAATGCAAAGATTAAAAGAAGCAGCAGAAAAAGTAAAAATTGAATTATCTTCTGCACAACACAGTGATGTTAATTTGCCTTACATTACAGCCGATGCAAATGGTCCAAAACATTTAAACCTTAAAATTACACGCTCTAAATTAGAATCATTAGTAGAAGATCTAATTACAAAATCAATTACTCCAGTACAAACTGCTCTAAAAGATGCTAAATTATCTATATCGGATATAAATGATGTTATTTTAGTAGGTGGACAAACACGTATGCCATTAGTACAAGAAAAAGTAGGAAAATTTTTTGGAAAAAAACCAAGACAGGATGTCAATCCAGATGAAGCAGTGGCTCTCGGTGCTGCAGTACAAGGAGGTGTATTATCCGGAGATGTCAAAGACGTATTATTATTAGATGTTACACCATTATCCCTAGGTATTGAAACAATGGGTGGTATTATGACACCACTAATTAAAAAAAATACAACAATCCCAACAAAACATAGTCAAATATTTTCAACAGCAGAAGATAATCAATCTGCAGTAACTATACACATCCTGCAAGGAGAAAGAAAAAAATCTATAGATAATAAATCACTAGGACAATTCAATTTAGATGGTATTGAACCCGCACCTCGAGGTATGCCGCAAATAGAAGTAACATTCGATATTGATGCCGACGGCATATTACATGTTTCTGCAAAAGATAAAAAAACTGGAAAAGAACAAAAAATTACTATCCGGGCATCATCAGGATTAAATGAAGAAGAAATAAAAAAAATGATATCAGATGCAGAGATTAATTCTGAAGCCGATAGACAATTCGAAGAATTAATTAAAGTAAAAAATCAAGGTGATCAAATTGTACATAGTACAAAAAAACAATTAGAAGAATCAAAAAATCAACTCACTACAGAAGAATACGATAAAATAAAAAAACAAATTGATGAATTAGAAAATATAATGAAACAAGATGATAAAAACCTAATAGAAAAAAAAATACAAGAATTAATGCAATCATCTTCTAAATTAATGGAATTAATACAAAAAAATCAACAATCTCAAAATACAAATCAAAAAACAAATCAGAAAACAGATAATGCTGTTGATGCAGAATATGAAGAAGTTAAAGAACCTAAAAAATAAATACTCAAAAACAAAAATCTATAACTTATACGGACGTATATAAAAATTATTACGTCCGTTATGAGATTTAGTGATATTTAGGAAAATATGCATGATAAAAAAAGATTATTATCAAACATTGGGCATCTCTAAGTCAGCTAACGATCGTGAAATAAAAAAAGCATATAAAAAATTGGCTATGAAATATCATCCAGATCGTAATCAAGGTGATAAAAACTCAGAAAAGAAATTTAAAGAAATCAAAGAAGCATACGAGGTTCTTATAGACCCACAAAAAAGAACAACATATGATCAACATGGACATTCTGCTTTTGATCAAGGAGGAGGATATTCAAACTATTCATCTTTTGATCCAAATTTTTCTAATAATACCGATTTTAGTGATATATTTGGAGACGTCTTTGGTGACATATTTGGCACCCAAAAAAAAAAACGAGCTAAAAAAGGTGCAGATTTGCAATATAATTTAGAATTAAGTTTAGAAGAAGCTGTACGTGGATTAAATAAGACAATATCAATTACTACATTTCAAACATGTTCTCCCTGTTTTGGAACTGGTTCTCAGTCAAAAGAACATACACACAAATGCCAAACATGTAATGGTAGTGGGCAAATACATCTTCGACAAGGTTTTTTTTCTGTTCAACAAACTTGTTCAACTTGTCAAGGAGCAGGCGAAATTATATCTAATCCATGCTTATACTGTAAAGGTACTGGAAGAATCAAAAAAGAAAAAAAAATATTAGTAAAAATCCCACCAGGAGTAGATAATCAAGATAAAATCAAATTAAAAAATGAAGGAGAGGCTGGGAAAAATAACGCTAATGCAGGTGATTTATATATAAAGATTTTTGTAAAAAAACACCCATTCTTTCAAAGAAAAGAAAATAATTTATATTGTACAATTCCAATTAATATTTGTATTGCAACACTAGGAGGAGAAATACAAATACCAACTTTAGAAGGAAAAATAAATATTAAAATACCACCTGAAACACAATCAGGTAAATTATTTAGAATTAGACATAAAGGTGTAACTTCTATTCGTACATATCAAACAGGAGATTTATTGTGTCAAATAATGGTAGAAACTCCTATCAATTTAAACCAACACCAAAAAAAATTATTTAAAGAACTGCAAAATAGTCTAAATGAAAATAATACTGAAAAAAACAACCAAAAATCAAAAAAATTTTTTGAAGGAGTAAAAAAATTTTTTGATGATTTGACAGGATGAATTTTTTATAGTATTGCTTCATTTTTAATAAAAATAATTTTATGAAGCAGTACTACTATTATTCAATATTCATTCACAATCGGAATGAATTAAACTAAGGTCTTAACTTTTAAATAAAATCTAGATTTATATCGAGCAGCTTTATTTTTATGAATTAAACCTTTTTGAGAAAATTTATCTAAATTAGATTGTAATTTTAACCAAAGGATATTAGCTAATTCTTTATCTTTTTGTAACACTGCTTCAGAAAATTTTTTCATTAATCTACGTAATATAGTTTTACGACTAGAATTAATTATTTTATTTCTTTTAGACTGAACAGCATCTTTCTTTGCTGACTTAATATTTGCCAAATTGAACCTCCTATGTTCTATACAATAATCCTAATTGTATAAAGATATTATAATAATTAAAAAAAATAATTTTGTAATATTAAAATAAAAAATATAATTAATAAGTTTGTATTATACCTATGTAATATAATAAGAATTACAAATATTATTTTAGTATATATATTTCAATCAAACATGAGAATTATATGAAAACATATAAAGAAACTTTAAATTTACCACAAACAAAATTTCCTATGAAAGGGAATTTATCACAAAAAGAGCCTGAAATATTAAAAGATTGGAATAAAAAAGAAATATATCAAATAATTCAACAAAATAATAAAAATAAAAAAATTTTTTTATTACATGACGGGCCACCATACGCCAATGGAAATATTCATATTGGACATGCTATAAATAAAATCTTAAAAGATATAATTATTAAATCAAAAACATTATCAAATTTTTATACACCATATATTCCTTTTTGGGATTGTCATGGTTTACCTATAGAACATCAAATAGAAAAAAAAAATAATACTTTAGAGTATACCATAAAAAAAAAAAAATTTCGTAAGATGTGTCAACAATACGCCACTCAACAAGTAAAAAAACAAAAATTAGATTTTATAAGGTTAGGAATATTTGGAGACTGGAATAATTCTCAATTAACAATGCATAAAAAACTAGAAGCAAATGTCATCAATGTACTCAAGAAAATAATTAAAAAAAAATACCTATATCTTGGCGCCAAGCCTGTACATTGGTGCACAAAATGTCAATCAGCTTTAGCAGATGCAGAAGTAGAATATGATAACCAAAAAACAACATCAATAATTGTAAAATTTAAAATATTAACAACTAAATATTTAAAAAATATATTTCCAATACCTCATAAAGTACATACAATTAGTATAATTATTTGGACAACGACGCCTTGGAGTTTACCGGCAAATAGAGCAGTTGCAGTACATCCAAATGTGAAATACCAATTAATTCAATTTCAAGATAATTATATTATTCTGGCTAAAAAATTAATACCACAGATTATGAATACTTTAAAAATTCATCAGTGGAATGTTATTACAACAGTATTTGGAAAAGATTTAGAAAACATACAATGCAAACATCCATTTCTAGATTTTAACATTCCTATCATTTTATCTAAACATGTTACATTAGAAATGGGTACAGGGGCTGTACATATTGCCCCCGACCATGGAGAGGATGATTATCTTATAAGTCAAAAATATAATATCAAATTGGCTAATATTATTGATGAAAAAGGAAGATATATCAGTGATATACATCCTGATCTAGACAAAAAAAATATTTTCCATAGTAATAAAATTATTCTTGATAATATAAAAAAAAATAATAAATTATTACATAGTAATACTATACAACATACATACCCGCATTGTTGGCGACATCAAACACCAATTATATATAGAGCTACAAAACAATGGTTTATTAAAGTTAGCGATCATAAATTACAGCAAACAGCAAAGAATGCTATTAAACAAGTACATTGGATACCAAAATGGGGTCAAAAAAAAATGCAAATTATGTTAGAAAATAGACCAGATTGGTGTATTTCAAGACAAAGAACTTGGGGAATTCCAATGACATTGTTTATTCATAAAAAAACTGGAAAGTTACATCCTGACACAATAAATATAATGCATAAAATAGAAAAAATGATTGCATTAAAAGGATCAGAAATATGGTGGCAACTTGATAAAAAAATTTTTTTAGGAAACGATTCTCATGAATATGAAAAATCTACGGATATATTAGATGTATGGTTTGAATCTGGCTGTATACATTATTTAAATATTTATGATTTACCTCAAAAAAAAGAAATTATTAACATGTATCTTGAAGGAACTGATCAATATCGAGGATGGTTTATGTCCTCTTTAATTATAGGAACTATTTTAAATAAAGTATCACCATATAATACAATATTAACTCACGGATTTGCAGTAGATAATAAAGGCAAAAAAATGTCTAAATCTATTGGTAATATCGTACAACCTAGCGAAATTGTTAATGTATTTGGATCCGATATTTTAAGACTATGGGTGGCATCAACTAATTACACACATGACATGACAATATCAAAAGATACAATAAAACAAATATCAGAAAATTATCGACGGATTCGCAATACCAGTAGATTTCTATTAGGAAATCTATATGACTTTAATCATAAAATTCATACAATCCCTACAAATCAAATGATTGCATTAGACCTATGGATCATAACAAAAACTAAAATATTACAAAATAAAATAATTAAATTATATCAAAATTTTAAATTTCACAAAATTATCAAACATATTATAAAATTTTGTTCAATAACACTTGGATCATTTTATCTTGATATTATTAAAGACCGACAATATACTACACAAAAAAATAGTACTGCAAGAAGAAGCTGTCAAACAGCAATATACTATATTATACAATCTTTAGTACGTTGGATGACTCCTATTCTTCCATTTACAGCACATGAAATTTGGAAAAATATACCTAATATTAATAATACAAAATCTATTTTTATAAAAACGTGGTTTACAATAAAACCGATCTTACAAAAAAATATTATTAGTGATGAATTTTGGAAAATATTATTTAAAATTAAAATAGAAGTAAATAAAATGCTAGAAAAAATAAAAAATAAAAAAAAAATCAATACATCGTTAGAAACGAAAGTTATAATTTATGCGAAAAGAAATATATATAATACATTAATTCTTCTAGAAAAAGAATTAAAATTTATGTTACTAGTTTCTCATACTAGTATTCAAAAAGATAAATACGCTCTAGAAAATATAAATAGCAACAAAAATATACCAGAAATTAAGATATTAATTAAAAAATTTTTAGGAATAAAATGTCCAAGATGTTGGAATTTTTTTAATAAAATTAACCTTAATAATCAAGACAAAAAAATTTGTAATAGATGTAATAAAAATGTTAATCAAAACGGGGAACATCGTCAATTTTTGTAAAAATCTTTATATAACCTGTATCATTATACTAATAGATATTTATAGTAAATATTTAGTAAATCATTATATGAAATACAATGAATATAAAAAAATATTTACCTTTATAAATTTGTTATACGTAAAAAACTACGGTTTATTATTGAATATATACGAAAAAATTTATCAAAAATATCAGTATACAATTTTAATATTACAATTAATATTAATAATATATTTCATATACAAAACGTTTTATACTAGCCATTATTATAGTTACCAATGCATACTAGGCGCAACAATTAGCAATACAGTTGATCGACTATATCATGGATATATTATTGATTTTATAGATATTAATTTTAATGATTATCATGTTATTATCTTTAACTTTTCTGATTTAATATTTTTTATTGGAATAATTCTTAGACTATATCAATTGAATGTTAAAAATTAATTTTAAAATAATTATTATAATATAATTTTCGCATATCAAAAAAAATTTATACTAAATTTCACCTAAAAATAATAAAATATTTTTAAATAAAAATATTTTGTAATCTTCTTATAAAAAAAGTATATAATTATGAACTCAAAATTAACACGCATAGCAATTACTGGAGCATATGGACGTATGGGATCCAGTTTAATCCAAGTAATACAGAAATATACTGATGTTATATTAACATACGCTCTTGTAAAAAAAAAAACTTTAGATATATTTACGAAACAACAAAAAAAGATTCCAATTAGTACAAATATTGAAAAAATAATAAAATCATTTGATATATTGATAGATTTTAGCACACCAAAAAATACACTAAAAAATCTAAAAATTTGTCATAAATATGACAAAAAAATTATTATTGGTACCACAGGGTTTACTGAAAATGAATATAATACAATAAAAAGCTACTCAAAAAAAATAAGTATTGTTATGTCATCCAATTTTAGCATTGGAATAAATCTAATTTTTAAATTATTAGAACAAACGTCAAAAATTATTAATGATTCCTATGATATAGAAATTGTAGAATCACATCACCGAAATAAGTTAGACTCACCTTCAGGTACTGCACTACAAATAGGTAACATTATTGCTAAAAATAAGAAATGGGATCTGAATACTGTTAGTATATATAGAAAAAAAGAAATTACAAATACCAGAGAAAGAAAAAAAATTGGATTCTCTATTATTAGAGGAGGAGATGTTATTGGTGAACATAAAATTATATTTTTAGGAACTGGAGAAAAAATTACAATATCACATCAGGCTAATAATAGAGATACATTTGCATCAGGTGCTATACAAGCAGCTATTTGGATAAAAGAACAAGCAGCAGGATTATTTAGTATGATAGATGTTTTAAAAATATAAGTCAATAAAAAATTATACATATCATATAAGTTTAATATTGATATGTAAAAATATAAAAATAAAATATTATAAAAACATAACTACAATCTTTATACAATTTGGAGCACGCACATTGAAAGAATCTGCATTTTTAGTTTTAGAAGATGGTACATTATTCGAAGGTGTTTCCATAGGTATAACAGGAATGACTACTGGTGAGATTGTATTTAATACTGCTATGACAGGTTATCAAGAAATATTAACTGATCCTTCGTATGCAAACCAAATTATTACATTTACATATCCACATATCGGAAATACTGGAATTAACCAAACAGATTGCGAATCAGAAAAAATACAAATTAAAGGAATTATTATGCATGATATTTCTTTAATACATAGTAGTTATCGCAGCAATATGAATTTAGAAAAATATTTAAAAAATAATAATATTATTGGAATTATGAATATCGATACAAGAAAATTAACTAAAATTATCAGAAATAAAGGTACACAATATGGATGTATATTTACTGATAAAACAACTAATATTAATACAATATATAAACGCATTAACAACGCTATTAATCAATCTAAAATAAATATAATAACAGATATCAGTACGAAAAAAATTTACCACTGGAATAAAGGTACAAAAAATATTTATACTGGTAAATATAACCAATGTATTAAAAAATTACCATTTCATGTTATTGTATATGATTTTGGTGTAAAAAAAAATATATTAAGAATATTAGTTGATTACGGATGTTACCTAACTGTAGTCCCAGAAAATACTTCTGCTGAAAAAATTATATCATTAAATCCAGATGGTATTCTTTTATCTAATGGACCAGGTGATCCAAGATTATGTATTAATAATATTAATAATATTAAAATTTTATTAAATACTATGATACCAATTTTTGGTATTTGCCTAGGACATCAATTGCTTGCAATAGCTAATCAAGCAAAAATTTTAAAAATGAAATTTGGACACCATGGTAGCAACCATCCGGTACAAAATATAAAAACAAAAAAGGTTTTTATTACAACACAAAATCACAATTTTACAATTGATAAGAATTTTTTACCAAAAAACATTGAAATCACACATCAATCACTATTCGATAAAACTATTCAAGGTATCAAAATAATTCATAAAAATGTTTTTGGTTTTCAAGGACATCCAGAAGCAAATCCTGGCCCTCATGATGCAGAAGAATTATTTAAAAAATTTATAAAAAATATAAAAAAATACAAAAAAAATCAATATAGGAATTAAAATGCCAAAACGTACTGATATTAAATCTATTTTAATTATTGGCGCAGGTCCAATTGTTATTGGACAAGCTTGTGAATTTGACTACTCAGGAACACAGGCATGTAAAACGTTAAAAGAAGAAGGATATAGAATTATTTTAATTAATTCTAATCCAGCAACTATCATGACTGATCCTGAAATAGCCGACTCTACATATATTGAACCTATTCACTGGAAAATAATTAAAAAAATTATTCAAAAAGAAAAACCAGATGCAATACTTCCAACAATGGGAGGACAAGTTGCATTAAATTGTACATTACAATTATATAAAAAAAAAATATTATCTGAATACAACGTAAAAATTATAGGTGCCAGTATTCAAGCTATCCAAAAATCAGAAGATAGAAATCTATTTAAACAGTCAATGAAGAAAATTGGACTAGAAACAGCTATATGCAAAATAGTACATAATATAGAAGAAGCATTACATTTCTCGAAAATTATTGGATTTCCTTGTATTATCCGACCATCTTATACTATGGGAGGTACAGGAGGAGGTATTGCCTACAATTATGAAGAATTTAAAAAAATATGTAAAAAGGGCTTCCAATTATCTCCAACAAAAGAAATTTTAATTGATGAATCGCTGTTAGGATGGAAAGAATATGAAATGGAAGTAGTACGAGATTGTAATAATAATTGTATTATTGTTTGTAGTATTGAAAATTTTGATCCTATTGGTATACACACAGGAGATTCAATTACAATTGCCCCAGCTCAAACTTTGACTGACAAAGAATATCAATATATGCGTAATGCATCGATAAAAATACTAGAAGAAATTGGGGTTGAAACTGGAGGATCAAATGTGCAATTTGCAATTAATCCGAAAAATGGACGTATGTTAGTGATTGAAATGAATCCAAGAGTATCACGTTCATCTGCACTTGCTTCGAAAGCAACGGGTTTTCCAATTGCTAAAATTGCTGCAAAACTAGCCATTGGATATACTTTAGATGAATTAAAAAATGACATTACTAATTCTAAAATTCCTGCATCATTTGAACCAACTATTGATTATGTTGTTACAAAAATACCAAGATTTAATTTTGAAAAATTCTCTGGTTGTAACGACCGTTTAACAACACAGATGAAATCTATAGGCGAAGTCATGGCGATAGGAAAAACATTTCAAGAATCAATACAAAAAGCTATGCAGGGATTGGAAATCGATTCCAATGGTTTTGATCCCAAAGTAGACACTAAAGATATTAAAAATATAAGAATAATTAAAAATGAGTTAAAAAATCCCGGTGCAG
This sequence comes from Buchnera aphidicola (Sarucallis kahawaluokalani), assembly GCF_005080725.1. Taxonomy (NCBI): domain Bacteria; kingdom Pseudomonadati; phylum Pseudomonadota; class Gammaproteobacteria; order Enterobacterales; family Erwiniaceae; genus Buchnera; species Buchnera aphidicola. The sequence continues at coordinate 103,873 of NZ_CP032999.1, read as the reverse complement.
AACGTTTATGGTATATAGCAGATGCTTTTAGAGCAAACATGTCTGTCAAAAATATTTATCAACTCACATCCATTGACCCTTGGTTTTTAACATATATACAAGATATTATAAAAACTGAAGAAATTATTAAAAATAAAAACATTGATGATATAAATTATGATTTTTTAAAAAAAATTAAAAAAAAAGGTTTTTCAGATTTAAGAATTGCAATATTAATGAACGTATCAGAAAATGAAATTCGAAAAATACGTTATCAATTAAAGTTACATCCAACATATAAAAGAATCGATACCTGTGCAGCTGAATTTCATACAGAAACAGCATATATGTACTCAACATGGGCAGAAGAATGTGAAGCACATCCAAGTATATCTAATAAAAAAATAATTATTTTAGGAAGCGGCCCAAATAGAATTGGTCAGGGGATAGAGTTTGACTATTGTTGCGTACATGCTGCACAAGCTTTAATTGAAGAAGGATTTGAAACAATTATGGTTAACTGTAATCCAGAAACAGTATCTACAGATTATGATATATCTCATAGATTATATTTTGAATCAATTACATTAGAAAATATACTAGAAATAACACGTATAGAAAAACCATTTGGAGTAATAGTACAATACGGTGGACAAACTCCATTGAAATTAGCTAAAAAATTACAAGAATTTAACATACCAATTATCGGAACTAGTCCTAATAACATCGATAAAGCAGAAGATAGACATCAATTCCAAAAAATTGTATCATCTTTAAATCTAAAACAACCAAAAAATGCTACTGTAAAAACAATACAACAAGGATTAAACATAGCGAATAATATAAAATATCCGATCATGGTACGACCATCTTATGTACTAGGCGGAAGATTCATGAAAATTGTATATAATATCACAGATTTAAAAGAATATTTTAATAAAACGTTAACACCATCAAAAAAAAATCCAATTTTATTAGATCATTATCTGGAAAATGCAACAGAAATAGATGTTGACATCATCTGTGATACTAAACATGTACTTATTGGTGGAATTATGGAACATATAGAACCAGCAGGTATTCATTCTGGAGATTCTTCATGTTCATTACCAACATATACAGTACAAAAAAATATTAAAAATAAAATAAAAGAACAGGTACTACAATTAGCACTCTCTTTGTCCGTTAAAGGATTAATGAACGTACAACTAGCAATTCAAAATAATAAAATATACATACTTGAAGTAAATCCTCGAGCATCACGTACCATTCCTTTTGTATCTAAAGCTACAAATATACCATTAGCTAAAATAGCAGCTAAAGTTATGATTGGAAAAACATTAAAACAACAAAAATATCATAATATCAATGCCAAATCATTGTATTTTGCAGTCAAAGAATCTGTTTTACCTTTTAATAAATTTCCAGGAGTTGATCCAATTTTAGGACCTGAAATGCGATCTACAGGAGAAGTTATGGGGATAGGAAAAACATTTGCCTCTGCTTTTGCAAAAGCAAAATTAGCATCGCAAACCAATATAAAAAAAATTAACCGCGTTTTACTATCAATTAAAAAATCAGATGAAAAATATGTAATAAACTTATCTATCATATTAATACAAATAGGATTTCAAATCGATACAACAGAAAAAATACACCATTTGTTAAAAAACTCCGGTATTCACTCCAGAATTGTAAATCAAATTAATGAAGGTCGGCCTAATATACAAGACCATTTAAAAAACAAAGAATATTCGTATATTATTGATACAACACATGAAAATACATACAATACATCGTATCCACACATTAGATTTCTTGCCTTATCTAATAATATTTACTATGATACTACAATCAATGCTGCTTTTGCTACAATTTTATCATTAAAAACTAATCCATATAAAGAAATTACTAAATTACAAGATATAAATACGGTATTTAATTACGATGTAAAACATAGTAAAGTATAAATTTATTTTTGTATAAACCATTTTTTATCATCCCACCGAAATAAACTTAAATACTTTCCCCAAGAACACCCAGTATCTAATAATATGATGTTATTATAAATATTCATTTTATCCGATAAAGCAGCCCAATGACCAAAAAAAATAGAATACCTTTTATCGATTAAATTTTTTATATCAAACCAAGGAATTAATCCTTTACATTTAGATATTTTAGAAGGAGCATATTTATAATGCAAATTCAAAGATTTATTAAAATATAAATAACGCATTTTAGTAAAAACATTAATACTAAATTTTATTTTATCTAATAACGTTAATTCATTGTTCCAATGAATAAATCTATCGGTATTACGTATCTCTTTTAAAAAATTTAAAAAATCATCTGATGATAAAAAATATTGTATTTTTCTTGCATAATATTGCAATGTGTATATATCCCAATAAGGATATAAACCAGCATGTACCAAAATGATATTCTTAATTTTATCTATATATAAAAATGATTGTTTACGTAACCATTCTATTAATGTATGTAATTTATTTGATCGAAATAAAGCACCTAATTGAAGTGTTTCATCATATTCTTTTAAACCATAATAGGTTAGTACCGTATTGATATCATGATTGCCTAAGACAACAATAACCTTTTCTTTTAGTGATTGAAGATATAATAATACCTCTAAAGAATTCGGTCCACGACCAATCAAATCGCCCGCAACTAACAACGTATCATAAATAGGATTAAATGAAACTTTTTTTAATAACAAATCTAATTGCTTAAAATGTCCATGAATATCGCTAATTAAATATGTACTCATACTTTATTCCTTATAAAATATTTTATTTATTATATTTTTTTAAAGAATATATAATATCTACGATTTTACAATATTCTTTTACAGATATATTTTCTGCTCTTAAATTAGGATTAATATTTAAATTAATTAAAAACTTTTTACTAATATAATGTAATAAACTATTTTTAAGTATCTTTCTTCTATGTCGAAAAGCAAAAAATGTTATTTCTTTTAAAATATGCATTTTTTCCCAGGCGCATAATGGAAATACTTTAGGTGTAATAGTTACAAAGCTAGAATATATTTTGGGTATAGGAAAAAAAGCATCAGGTGGAATAATAAATTCAATATTAATATCATAATACGATTGTGTAATAATACTTAATCGACCATACTTTTTGTTACCAGGTAAAGCCACTAATCGATCTGCTACTTCCTTTTGCAACATAAAATGTATATCTAAAATATATTCTCTAAATTGTATTAAATATAATATTAATTGCACTGAAATATTATAAGGTATATTTCCAAAAATACGCAATGCATTATTTCTCTGAATGGATAATTTTTTAAAATCAAAATTTATTACATTACTATTAAAAATATATAATTTATTATAAAAAATACATCTTTTCAGTAAATTTAATATATCACAATCTACTTCAATGACAATTAAATTATCTAAAATATTACACATCGGTTCTGTTAAAGCTGATAAACCGGGACCAATTTCTACTAATGAATCTTCTTTCTTTGGATTAATTAAATTAATAATTTTATTAATGATATCTCTATCTTGTAAAAAATTTTGACCTAAATATTTCTTAGGTATATATCCTTGTAGAATTCTATTCATATATTTTGAAATACCAATGTTAAAATATCAAATAATATGATATTATAGAAAAATATAAAATTAAATTACATAAATACATTAAAAAACTGTACCTAAAAAAAATATTTAATATAATTCATTTTTAATTTATAAAAAAAAAAAAGAGATATTATGAAAGCTTGTTTATCATATTTTTTAACACAGTTTTCATCACATCCATTAATACTAATAATGATAGTTACTTTCTTAGAATCATTAGCACTACTAGGATTAATATTACCAGGAATTGTCTTAATGGCTACACTAGGCACACTTATTGGAAGTGGGAAAGTATCACTGTATACTGCATGGTCCGTTAGTGTTCTTACATGTTCCATTGGTGATTACTTATCTTATTATATTGGATGGAAATGTAAAAATTGGATATATAAAATAAGTATCTTTCAAAAAAATATAATTTTTTTTAATAAAATAAAAAACATACTTAATAAATATAGTATGATGACTATATTATTAGGTAAACTAATTGGTCCTACAAGACCAATAATTCCTATGATGGCAGGTATGTTATCAATTCCAATCAAAAAATTTATATTCCCAAGTTTGATTAGTTGTATAATATGGCCTATATTATATTTTATGCCAGGGATATTCACAGGTGCTATAATTCATCATTTTAATTATACAAAAAATTTTTTGTCAACCAAATATCTTATTTTAATTACCATAATAATAGTATTAATATTATTAATAATATGGTTTATACGTAAAAATAATAAAATATACAAAATATGCAAAAAATTAAAATAAAAAATGTAAACATTGTTACATTAAAAATCAAATGTATTACTTAATACTAATACACATTGAAATACAAATTAAAAATTTTAATCGGTACGATAGACAATAAATGGTATTATACAAAAATTCAGTATAATAAAATCAAAAGTTACGTACCGAAAGTCAAAAAAAATATAAAATTAAAATTTATTTATATAAAAAATCAATATGTAACAATCGTTGTTTAAAACAATGTCTTTGTACAGCATGTACAGAGACGAGGTATTGTTGATCAGATATCTTTAAAGTAATAATATTCTTGTAAAAATTTTTATCGTTTTGTAAATGAAAAACTTTATCATGATCTAATGAAATATATAATGTCGGTTTATTTAATCCATAAACGACACTTGGAATTTTATTATTTACATTTCTCAGTTTCCTACTAGCGCTCTTTCCTATTTTAATACGTTGTTCCCCATATATTATAATCATAATTTCCCTTAAATATTGTAAATAGATAATTAAAAAATCAGTCAAAAATATACTACAACGGGATATACATAAAATATATATATTTTTTATATGTAAATCATATATTAAAAAATCATAAAATTTATTTTAATAAAAATATTTGATAATATCATATATCCTATTAAATCACTTAACATGTATTGATAATAATTAAAATATTATACACTTCAGACACTTAAACAATTAATTTATATAATATGAAAAAAAATAATAGTTGTATTAATATAATTAATACATTAAAAAATTTTTGGTCACAACAAGGATGCATTATTATAGAACCAATAGATATTACTGTTGGCGCTGGCACATTTCATCAAAATACTTTTTTGAAATCAATTGGTCCTGAACCATATCATGTAGCATATCTACAGCATTCAAGACGTCCCACCGATGGGCGTTATGGAGACAATCCAAACCGTTTACAACAATACTATCAATTCCAAGTCATGTTAAAACCTGCACCAGATAATATACAAAAATTATACTTAAAGTCTTTGGAACAAATCAATATAGATATCACATTAAATGATGTACGTTTTATTGAAGATAATTGGGAAAATCCTACATTAGGTGCTTGGGGTATGGGATGGGAAATATGGTTAAATGGTATGGAAATTACACAATTTACCTATTTTCAAAAAATGGGTTCATTAACATGCAAACCTATCATAACTGAAATAACATATGGATTAGAAAGAATAGCTATGCACATACAAAACGTAGATAATGTGTATGATATTATATGGGATCAAAATAAATACTATAAAATTAATTACCAAACATTATTTCAAAATAATGAAATTGAGCAGTCAATATATAATTTTGATATTTCTAATATTAATTTATTAATGAAATTATTCAATATACACCGAAAAGAATCAATGAGATTAATAAATTTAAAATATCCATTAGTAATACCTTCTTATGAACATATCTTACATGCAATTCATTATTTTAATTTAATTGATGCTAAAAAAGTTATTTCTAATACCGAAAGACAAAAATACATTTTAAAAATTCGTAATATATCTACTACAATAGCAAAGCAACAATATAAAAATAGAAAAAAAAAAGGATTTCCATTAATTTAAAGGTATAATTGACATCAAATGAACTATAAAACATGCTTAATAGAATTAAATGTTGAAGATATTCCAGCAAAACAAGTAAGAAATATATCTCGTCAATTTTATTGCAATATTGTATCCGAACTAAATAAATATCAAATGAAATTTTCAAAAATAAATTTATTTGACACTCACAGGAGAATTGCTGTAATTATTAAAAAAATTAATACAAAACTAATGACACAAACTATTGAACATAGAGGTCCGGCAATCAAATATTCTTTTAACGATCAAGGACAAATCATGCAACCAGCATTAAAATGGTTAAAAAAATTCAATATTACATTAACACAAATACATCGTATACATACTGAAAAAGGTACATGGTTATCATACAAAAAAATACAAAAAAAAAAATCTATAAAAGATGTTTTATTAAATATTATAAAATATGCACTAAAAAATATATTTATAAAAAAAAATATGTTATGGAATAATAATAATAATATAAAATTTATTCGACCGATTCGTAAAATTCTTATCCTACTACAAGAACAATTTATTCCATTTAACCTAGAAAATTTATTTACAAAAAAATATTTATATGGAAATATATTTACTAAATTTAAAAAAATTAACATTCAAAATGCCGAAGAATATGAAAATATTTTATATAAAAAAGGAAAAGTAATAGCAAAATACAAAATTAGAAAAAAAAAAATTCAATATCAAGCAAAAAAAATAGCTAATACAATACAAGGAAAAATTTATATTCATGAAAATTTATTAGAAGAAATAACTTATTTAGTAGAATGGCCAAAAATTTTTTTAGGAAAATTTAAAAAAAAATTCCTACATATTCCAAAAAAAATTATTATATATGTTATGGAAAAAATACAGAAATTTATTCCAATATATTATATTCATGATAATAAATTTACTAATTATTTTATAATTGTTGCTAATACACATACTAAAAATTATCATCAAATTATATTAGAAAATGAACGTGTATTACATGCACGATTATTTGATATCTCATTTTTTATTGAAAAAGACCAAAAAAAAACACTACAAGAAAACTTTTTATTATTAAAAGATATTATCTTTCACGAAAAATTAGGAAATATGTTAGATAAATCTTATCGACTAATGAAATTAATTACACAAATTGCAAAATATACAAATACTAGTCTTTCTTGTAGCATACGTGCGGCATATTTATCGAAATGCGATCTTAATACTAATATGGTATACGAATTTCCAGAATTAAGAGGTATAATTGGAAAATATTACGCCTTAAAAAATGGTGAATCAAAAAACATAGCCCTATCTATTCAAGAACAGTATAAACCAAAATTTTCTCAGGATACATTACCTTCTAATACATTAAGTTGTACTTTAGCACTTGCTGAAAAAATTGATACAATTGTAGGTTTATTTTTAATTAATTATAAACCAAAAAAAGATAAAGATCCATTCTTTTTAAGAAGACTAACTATAGGTATTATACGAATTATTATAGAAAAAAAAATTGATATTAATTTAACACATATAATTAAATATGCAATTTTAACCTATTCTCATTTGTATACTAATAAAAACCATCAAGACGAGATAATGAATTTTATAAAAAATAGATTATACGCATGGTACAAAAAAAAACATAATATTAATATTATTAAATCAATTGTAGCATGTCACAAAAATAATTTATTAAAAATAAATCTCATATTAAATACTGTATTAACATTTAAAGAAAATATCCACTTTAAAAAATTAATTTTTACATATAAAAGAATCTTTAATCTACTTAAAAAAAATAAAATTTGTCAAAAACAAGATAATATAAACTATCAATTAATTCAAAATGAGAAAGAAAAAATATTATTTATCATTACAAATAATATTCATTGTATCCTGTATCATCTGATACAACATCAAAAATATTCCAAGATTCTACAACTACTATTTACATTAAATCAACCAATTAATGATTTTTTAGATCAAAACTCAATTAAATATACTAAAAAAAATATTCAAAACAATAGAATAATTTTATTATACAATATTCAAAAAATATTTTTATCTTTTATAGATTTTATGAAATTATAAATTAAAAATATATAATTTATTTAAGTAGTGCAAACTATCTTCTTAAGATGGCATTAAATTTATTTTGTAAAACTGTCATAGACGCGCTAATCATAGAATCAACATAATTGTCTGTTAATGTTGTATATGTACTTTGAAATAATAACTTAAATGTTATACTTTTATAACCTGATGTAATAGCATCACCGGTATAAACATCAGCAACTTGGATTTTAATAAGATCAGATAAACATGTTTGTTTTAAAGTAAGAATTATATCCGATACTAAGATAGTATTATAAACAATAATAGAAATATCTCTTCTAATATATGGGAATTCTGATACTGCAGTAATTTGAATATCGTGTTGAAATTTTAATTTATACCAAAACAACTCAAACAAAAAAGTAGAATAAATTAAATTCATTTTCTTTGATAAAAATGGATCTATTTCTCCCATATATCCAATAATTTCTTTATTAAAAATAATTACAGTACTATTATTAGGATGTAAACCATTAATTTTTTCTTTACAAAATGTAATTTTATCTAAACAACCAATAACATCAAAAATGGACTCTATATCTCCTTTTATATCATAAAAATCAAATTTTTTAGCAGGTATATTCCATTTTTTTTTAGCACCAATGTTACCAATTATTCCTGAAAAATACAAGTTTTGATCTACTCCTAAAATATTATTCTCACTAGGTAAATAACATAAACCACTTTCAAAAAAACGAACCTCTTCATGCTGACGATTCTGATGATACAATAAAATTGTTAACAAACCAGGCCATAAAGAAAGTCGCATGCATGACATATCTTGCGAGATAGGATTTTGTACAGATAAATATTTTTTACCTGGATTTATTAATTTCTGAATTTTTGGATCAATAAAGCTATAGGTAATAATTTCATAATAACCGCGATCTATTAAATTATATTTGACACGTTTTAAGTAATTAATTAATCTATTTGTTTTAAATACTGTATGTTTACTTAATAAAGGCAAAGATAATATGTTATTTTGATGATAAATTTTTAAAATTTCAGATATTATATCTTCCTCGATCATGAGATCAGGTCTCCAAGAGGGAGGAGTGATATACCAAACATAACCTTTCGAAATTACATGATATCGTAATTGTATTAATATTTTTTCAATCATATTATAAGAAATATTATGACCAATCATTTTTATTACATGATGATAACTTAATTTAATTTTTCGATATACATATTGATCATATTTTTTTGATTGTATACTACATATGGTACTAGAATCGCCACCACATATTTTTAAAAACAAATATGTTGTATATTCTATAACATTTTTTTGTGAATCTGGATCAACAAAATATTCATTGAATTTCATCTGATTATTTAATTGTATATAATGAGTAGAATAATTTAAAATATCTAGATCAATAAAAAATGATCCAACAAATAAATGTTGATTACTTAAATTTACAGGAAAATAATTAAAATCAATATTTCCCAAAAATGATAAAATTTTATCTTTATGTTTCAAAACCATACTTTTACTATTTAAACAAATATTTTTATTATCTTTTAATAATATATTTTTTTTTAAAAAACCAACACAAATATTATATATATCATCTGAAAAAGTAAACGCATATACAGATTGCCCTAATTCCATAAATACATAATTTATAATATCTACTACAATATTAACAGGACTAATTTGACATTTAATTAATTTTTCTTTTATCCATATTGGCGTTTTTACATGTAAGTTAATATTTTTAATAACCCTTCCACAATACTTATATATCATATTATGATGTTCAATACATATATTACATGTATTTTTATTTAAAACAGGTATCTTAACATTCATAATTTTAGGAAGCGGTAAATTATTTAAGATAGCTAAATCTCTTGCAATACCGAATGAACCAAACACATCTGTTCTATTAAAAGTAGTATTAATTTTAATAATTTTATCTTTATAAAAATTATAATTTTTAATATATAAACCTATTGGTGCAGAGTCTGGTAATTGTACAATTTGATTTTTATTTTTCATTAAACCTAAATCATGAAATGTACAAAATATACCATCTGAAACTACACCATGTACATGCAGTGCCTGTACAACATGATTATTAAACAATTTCGTACCATTATGAGCAATAAATACCTTAATATTTTCTTTAATATAAACTTTATGACATATAACATTAATATTTTTTATACCTATATTTACTTTATAAACTATAAAACCAGTATTAGAATAATTACTATAAGATGTAATCTGACCGATAATAACTTTTTCAAAAGTATTAATATATGCTTTACTTTCTTCTACTTCTAAACCAAAATCAGTTAATTGTTGACAAATATCTTGAATAGTTAATTTTGTATCAATCCAATTACGTAAAGACTGTTCACTGAGTTTCATGCAAAGTATCTACCTTGTTTAAATTGTTTTAAAAACCTTAAATCATTCCTGGTAAATGTACGTAAGTCATTTATTCTATAATTTAACATTAATATTCTTTCTACCCCGATACCAAATGCAATTCCGGAATACTTAGTAGTGTCAATATCAAATCGTTGTAAAATATTAGGATGTACCATACCACATCCTAAAATTTCTAACCAGGTATTATCATCTCGCATAATATCAACTTCAGCAGATAATACAGTAAACGGAAAATAAGAAGAGCGAAACCTAATTTTTACATATTCATTAAAAAATATTTTTAAAAAATTACTAATAATCCATTTTAAATTTGCAAAATTAATATTCTGATCAATGATTAAACCTTCAATTTGATGAAACATAGGACTATGTGTTTGATCATAATCTTTACGATATACTTTTCCCGGAACAATAATTTTAATTGGTAAATTTCTTTTTTCTATAACATGGATTTGCATATTAGAAGTTTGAGTACGTAACAAAATATTACTATTAAACCAAAAGGTATCTTTTCTATCACGAGCAGGATGAAAAATTGGTATATTTAAAGCACTAAAATTATAATACTCATTTTCTATTTCTAAACTATCTGTAATAATTTCAAAACCTAGTTGAGTAAAAATACTTTCTATATAATAAATAGTAGTAGTAATAGGATGCATACAACCTATTTTATTTCTACTACCTGGTAATGAAATATCTATTTTTTGTAAATCAATATTTTTTTGAATATATTTATTTTGAAAATATATCTTTTTTTCATTTAAAATCAACATAATTTCTTTTTTAATTTTGTTGATTTTTCTACAAAAATTTTTTCGTTCATCTAATTCTAACATCCGAGAATTATGAATATAAGCAGTAATCAAACCTTTTTTTCCAAGATATTTAATTCTTAAATCTTCCAATTCTTTCTCTACACGAATATTATTTAATTGTATATGAAAATCTTTTAAAAACTGAATTTCATTAAACATAATACTTAATTTACTCACAATAATTCCTAAAAATTTAATTATCAAAGCTTCCAAGAATATAGGAAGCTTATGTAGAAAAATATATTAAAAATTATTTTACATGATTTTTTATATTTTGTATTAAAAAACTAAATGTATTATTATCTAACATGGCAATATTAGATAAAATTTTTCGATTAATTATCATTCCTATCTTTTTTAAACCAAACATAAAATTACTATATGACATTTGATGAATACGAGTTGCAGCATTAATTCGAGTAATCCAAAGCTTTCGAAATTGTCTTTTTTTTTGTTTTCTATCACGATAGGCATATTGACCAGCTTTAATCACTGCTTGTTTTGCAACACGATATACGCGTGACCGAGCACCATAATACCCACTTGCTTGTTGTAAAATCTTTTTATGTTTTACACGAGCAGTTACACCACGTTTTACACGAGCCATCTTAAATTCCTTAAAATATTATAATTAATTTAAAAAATAATACATTAAATGTATGGAAAAAAGGATTGTACATGACGTTGATCTGCATAAGAAACTAAAATTTTTGATCGAAGATGTCTCTTACGATTCGATGTTTTTTTTGTCAAAATATGTCGCAAATTCGACTGTTTGCGTTTAAATTTTCCAGATTTAATACTTTTAAAACGTTTAGCAGCGCTTTTTAATGTTTTCAATTTTGGCATAAAAAATTACCTTTATTTTTATTAGATTACATGATTATATTTTTTTTGGGGATAATACCATTAACATTTGACGACCTTCAATTTTTTTAGGAAATGATTCTATAATAGATATTTCTTTTAAATCATCTTTAATTCTATGTAACATATTTAATCCAATATGTTGATGTGCCATTTCTCTTCCTCGAAACCTTATAGTAACTTTAATTTTATGTCCTTGTTTTAAAAATCGGATTAAATGATTTAATTTAACTTGATAATCACCAATATCTGTATTTGGACGAAATTTAATTTCTTTAATATGTATAGATTTTTGTTTTTTTCTTTGTTCTTTTATATTTTTACTCTTTTTATATAAAAATTTACCGTAATCCATAATACGACATACTATAGGATGTGCATTAGGACTAATTTCAACTAAATCTAATTGTAACTTTTGAGCATGCTGTAAACCTTCCCTAAAACTGACAATACCAATTAATTCATTATTAACACCAATTAATCTAATTTTATTTGCTTTAATTTCGTCATTAATACGATTATTTTTCATGAATTGCATACGTTTACTAGCTTTAATACTTATTCCTCCATAATTTATAAAACACGAGAATCAATTTCGTATTTTATTGTTTTTATAAAATTATCGATATGCATTACCTTTGTTATATTATCTCGATTACGCACACTAACTTGATTACAATCTATTTCTTTATCACCACAAATTAATATATAAGGGATCTTCTCCACAATATATTTTCTTATTTTAAAATTAATTTTTTCATTTTTAATATCATATTGAACTCTAATATTTTCTTTGAATAATTTTTTATAAATATTAATAACATATTCATTATGTTGATCATTAATATTAAGAATAACAACTTGTATTGGAGATAACCAAATTGGTAATAAACCTGAATATTCTTCCAATAATATCCCAATAAACCTTTCCATGGAACCTAATATTGCACGGTGAATCATAACTGGTGTTTGGTGATGATTACTCTCATCAATATAGTATGAACCAAAACGTTCAGGTAAATAAAAATCAAGTTGTATAGTTCCACATTGCCATAATCTATGTAAACAATCCTCTAAAATAAATTCAATTTTAGGACCATAAAATGCTCCTTCACCTTTCTGATATTCAAATTTAAGCCCAGCATCTATTAACGCACTTTGTAAACTACACTCTGCTTTATCCCAAATAGCATCATCACCAATTCTTTTCTTGGGACGAGTTGAGAATTTAATATAAATATTTTTAAACCCGAATATTTTATATGATTCCATAATCATTTTAATACAATTACTAATTTCTGTTTTTACTTGTTCTGGAGTACAAAATATATGTGCATCATCCTGGGTAAAACTTTTCAATCGTAATAAACCATATAATGCACCAGATTTTTCATCACGATGACAAACACCAAATTCTGCAAATCTTATTGGAAGTTCGCGATAAGATCGTAAATACCTGTTAAAAATTTGTATATGCGCAGGACAATTCATAGGTTTAATACAATATTTATTATTCTCAGAACGAGTAAAAAAAATTGAATTACTAAAATTTTTTAAGTGACCACTAATTTTCCATAAACTTTTATTTAACATAAGTGGTGTATTTATTTCTTGATATTTCCATTTTTTTAATTGTGAACTAATAAAATGTTTTAGTTCATTAAAAATAATCCATCCATGAGGATGCCAAAAAATCATTCCAGGTGCTTCTTTTTGTTTATGGTATAACTTCATCACTCTATTAATTTTTCTGTGATCTCGTTTATATATCATCTGTGATCTATTTAAATCATATAACATTTCCTGTTGATTCAACCATACTGTACCATGAATACGTTGAAAATTTTTATTTGATATTTCATAATTCCGATATATTATTATACATCGTTGTAATTTAAAATATAAACAATATTTTACATTCGGTAATTGTGGACCAAAATATAAATCTAAATAATTTTCATGTAAGTAAACAGGAATTAACTGATTTAAAAGAAATTTTTTTTTTAAGTAATATAGCTTATATGACTCATTTTGTAATGTAAGAATCTTTTTAACATCAAAAAATGATAAATTTTTAAAAAGAATATTATACTTCTTATTAATTAATTTATTCATATATTCTTCTAACATTACAATATCTTGTTCATTTAATTGGCGATTAATATCAATATCACAATAAAATTTATTTTTAATAACATTACCAATACCTATTTTTGAAGTTTTCCATATTTTTTTACATGAATATGCTAACATTTGTAAACATGAATAAGCAAATAATATATTCGATTGAATATCTTTCACGGTTAAAAACTGTATACAAACATCTGTTTCAATAAAATAATGAATATCAACAATTTTTCCATTAATCATAGCTCCAAAAATAATTTTTGAAAATCCTTTTTTAATATCTTCTGCTACTTTTACTAATGAAACAATATTTTTATATATTTTTTTTTTTCCATTAAGTAATGTAATAACAGGCATTCGAAATTCCTTATAAAAATTTATATATATATTATATATTATATAAAAACATGTAATATATTTTTAAATTAAATAAAACCAAATATAATATAATTATACAATAAAACATATATTTTTATCATACTAAAGATACCAGTCACTATGACTGGCATCATTATTTAAAAACGATGATCAATAGCTTTAGCTAAATTATCAAGAATACTTACACTATCTTCCCATCCTAAACAAGGATCAGTAATTGATTTACCATATATTAAGTGTCTTTTTGGAAAAGCATTTTGAGCACCTTCTTTTAGGAAACTTTCAATCATAACACCAGAAATATTTTTTGTACCATCAACAATTTGTTTACATATAACATCAGCTACATCGCATTGCACACGATGTTGTTTTAAACAATTTCCATGACTACAATCAATCATAATATACTCAGGTAATTGAAAATTTCTTAATTTTTTAATCACATATTTTACATCATCAGAGTGGTAATTTGGACGTTTTCCTCCGCGAAGAATAATATGTGAATACGGATTACCAGTAGTATGATTAATTGTCATTTGACCATGTTTATCTGGTGCAAAAAATAAATGTCTAACTTGCGCAGCTCGAATTGCATCAATAGCAATATCAATATTTCCATCGGTACCATTTTTAAAACCCACCGGACAAGAAAGAGCAGATGCCATCTCTCTATGAATTTGACTTTCAGTAGTTCTTGCGCCAATAGCACCCCAGCTAATTAAATCAGCAATAAACTGACCAATCACCATATCTAAAAACTCTGTTGCAGCAGGCATACCTATGGCATTAATATCTAAAAGTAATTTACGTGCTACGGACAAACCTCGATTTACTTTGAAACTATTATTTAAATCAGGATCTGAAATTAACCCCTTCCAACCTACTACCGTTCTAGGTTTTTCAAAATATGTACGCATAATAATTTCAAGACGAGAAGAATATTTTTTCCTTAATATAAACAGTTTTTTAGCGTACTCAACAGCTGCTATAGGATCATGTAATGAACAAGGACCGATAATAACTAATAATCTTTTATCTTTTCCTGTAATAATATTTGCAATATTTGCACGTGTTAGGATCACGTTATCAATAATATCGGATGTTAATGGATAACGTTTTGCTAAATCCAGAGGGGTAATTAACGGATCAATTCGTATTGTACGTAACTCATCTGTTTTTTTCATATCATAACTCTAAATTATTTTTACATTAAAAATATAATAGTGTAATTAAATAAATATAATGAAATTTGGCTAAATTCGTAAAAATAATTGTCATGATTGAATTAAAATATTTGTATGATACTAAAAATTAAACTACATCATCAATATGAAATAGATTAATATATGAATCTTAAAATTATTTTGATAAAATTATAATAAATAAACTATAATATTAATCAAATATCTAAAATAAATTATAATATTATGAATATAAAAAAAAAATGGTCTGGTATTACCATAACTAATGCAGCAGAAAAATACCTTGATCACCTAATTAAAAAAAATAATAACTGTATTGGTATACAAATTAATATCAAAAAATCCGGATGTGCAGGTTTTCGCTACAATTTATCACTAATAAAACATAAATACTCCGAAGATAAAAGTAGCTTTTATGTATATTGCAAAAATAATATTAATATATATATATCTTTTCAAGATATGTTACTCATGGATAAAACAGAAATCGATTTTGTTACAACTGATGGAATCAACATGCATATTAAATTTAATAATCCAAATATCCATACATATTGCGGATGTGGAGATAGTTTTAGCATTATCAAAAAAAAATAATATTGTTATAAACAACTACCAAGATAATAAAACATGTTTTTTCTTACCTTTAGAAAGTATCGTAAATCTTTTAAATAATTTATCTACATTGGTAAACTGATAATCTGGATTTCTTTCTCTTCTACCATTGATTTTAAGACCACTACCAATAATTAAACGATGTGCATCACTTCGGGATACTGCAAAATTCGTATTTATAAGTATTGTTTTTAAATCTTGTGATACAGATGCATTAATACAAAATATACCATCTTGTTGTAATTGTAAAAAATCAGATTTCCGCAAATTGATAATTTTACCACAAAATAAATTGTGTGTTATTCTTTTAGCAGCATATAATTTTTTTTTTCCATGTACCATTGCTGTAATATAATCTGCAAGAATTACTTTAACATCTTGTATTCTACTATTTGTATTATGTATTTCTTCAATTATTTGAAGATCTAAAAAAGTAAACAATTTTAAAAATGAATATACTTGTTTATCATCTATATTTAACCAAAATTGATAAAAAGTATATGGACTTGTACGATCGCTACTTAACCAAATTGTCTGATTATTTTCTGTTTTACCAAACTTTGTTCCATTAGATTGAGTTAATAATGGTATAGTTAACCCAAACACTTGATCATGATACATTTTACGTACTAAATTCACTCCAGAAATAATATTTCCCCATTGATCGGAACCACCAATTTGTAAAATTACTTGATGAATTTTGTATAATTGCAGAAAATCGTATGCTTGAAGTATACTATATGAAAATTCCGTAAATGATATACCTTGATCTATTCTATTAATTCTATTTTTAACAGATTTTTTGTTTATCATATTATTAACTGAAAATAATTTACCAATATCACGTAAAAATACAATCATATTTATTTTTTTAAACCAATCGTAATTATTTATGATGATCGGTTTATTAAAATTATTATCTTCAAAAAATTTATTAATTTGTATAATAATATTTTTTTCCCATTTTAATAACAGATTTGGCAACATTAAATGACGTTCTTTATTTTTAAAACTAGGATCACCAATTAAACTAGTTGCGTAACCTATTAAGATAACAATTTTATGTCCATATTTTTGAAACCATCGTAAACATAATAATGGTAAAAGATGACCGACATGTAAACTATCTGCAGTAGGATCAAAACCACAATAAACAGAAATATTAGTATTTACAATATTTTTGTTTAAATCAAAGATATTACTTACTTTGGCAATAAAACCCCTGGTTTGTAATTCATATAATAAATTTTTTGTATTCATAAAATATTATATCATCTCAATATATAAAATAACATATACAATAATAATATATTAATATAACATGTAATATTTAAAAAAAATAATCATATGTTATAAAGTACTTTTATAAAGTTTTTTAAAATAATTTTCTGCCCTATCTACTACAATTTGCGTATAATAATCAACTTCAATATTTACTGTATCTCCTATTTTTCTCATCTTAATATTTGTTGTAGATATTGTCTCCGGAATAAAATATATACAAAAAATATTTTTATGTATTTCACCAACAGTCAAACTAATTCCATCAATTCCAATAAAACCTTTCAAAAATATGTATTTCATAATTTTTAAATTATTAATTTGAAAAAAAATTTTTTTATTGTTTCCAAAGTTAATAATATTTAAAATTTTCGCTGTTCCAATAATATGACCTGACATTAAATGCCCACCAATTTCATCCCCGAATTTTAAAGATCGTTCAATATTAATTTTAGAACCAACATTTAATAATATAAGATTAGTTTTTTGTAAGGTTTCTTGCATGACATGAAAATAAATATTATAATTTTTAATTTTAAATACCGTTAAACAACAACCATTATTTGAAACAGAAGCTCCTACTTTTAAATTTTTTACTAAATTAGCCGGAAATTGTATTTTCAGAATTTGAAAATCCTGTTGTTTTTGCATACCTAATACTGTAGCAACACCATGTGTAATACCAGTAAACATATTAACCTTATATAAAAAAAATAAAAAAAAATAATTATGTTATTATAATAAATATATTATAAAAAAAAATAAGAAATAAAAAAATTATTTTATAGCATAAACGTTCGTAACTCAGTTGGTTAGAGTGTCACCATGACATGGTGAAAGTCAGTGGTTCGAATCCACTCGAACGTAAATTGAATTATACAATTATTCACATAAAAAACTATTAACATAGGTTACTAAAATTTGATTCACCAGTTTATTAAAAATATTCCAAAAAAAACAAAAATATTAATCTCATATAGTGGAGGATTAGATTCAACAGTATTGTTACATAAATTGCTCCCTTTTAGAAAAAAATATCCTTTTTTAAGATTACGAGCCATTCATATTAATCATCAAATCAATAAACATTCAAGAAATTGGGTTATACACTGCCAGAATACATGCCAAAAAAATAATATTGAATTAATCGTACAAAAAATTCAGTTTAAAACAAAAAATAACTTTCAAAACAATGCAAGAGAATTAAGATATAAAATTATTTTACACAAAATACTACCCAATGAAATATTAGTAACAGGTCATCATAGTAATGACCAATGTGAAACATTATTTTTATCTTTAAAAAGAGGTAGTGGTATTACTGGATTGTCTGGTATAAAATATCAATCTAATCTTTCAAAAAAAATAAAAATTATTCGACCATTATTAAAATATCAAAAACAACAACTTCAATCATGGGCAATAAAAAATCATCTACACTGGATTGAAGATAATAGTAATTTCACAAATAAATATGATCGTAATTTTATTAGAAATACCATTCTTAGTAAAATTCAAAAAAAATGGCCATTTTTTATTAAAAATTGCAATCGGAGTATGAAATTATTTTATCAACAGGAAAAATCACATAATTACTTTCTCGATAACATCATAAATCAAACATCCGTTATGAAAAATGATTTAAATATAAAAAAAATATGTATTTATCCAACAGAAATATGGAAATTACTAATCAGACGATGGATAATACTAAATATGAAAAATACAATATCTTATACAGATACTAAAAACATTTATAAAATGGTAATCAATCAGAATAAATACATTACTTATAAAATAAATACTCAAAATATCAACATTACCAAATATAAAAATAAAATTTTTTACCTTCCAGAATATCCAAAAATAAAAAATCAAATCTTATTCTGGCATGATTATACAACACCATTAAAATTACCACAAAATTTAGGATATATTACACAAAGTAAATATGGTACATCTGTTCCAAAACCAAAAAAATTTGAATTAATTAATATACGATTTCAAATAAATAAAATCATTCATATACACAACATAAAAAAAAGAAGAAAAAATATATGGAACGAAAATAAAATTACACCATGGAATAGAAATCGTATACCGTGTTTATTTTATGATAATACATTAATTGCTATCATGGGTGTATTAATCATACCTCAAACAAAAAAAATAAATACATGGAAAATATCCTGGATTAATTACGTTACATAAAAAGATCATCTAAACAATTAACATTAATTCTTTTATACAAAGATTTAAAAGTAGAAATACGATGGTTCAATAATGGATAATTTATACTATGCCAATCTAACTTTGTTAATAAAAATTTTTCAACATTAAGTATTAAATTAGGAACAATAGGTTGAATATAAATCATAATTATACGAAATAAATTAATTGCCATAGAACAAATTTCTTGTAATTTAATCTTATCTTTTGTTAATAATGTCCAAGGTTTTTTATAATTAAAGTATTGATTTGCGATCTCTGCAAGTTTTATAATTTCTTTTATTACTAAATTAAACTCCATATTTTCAAAAAAAACACTTATTTTATGTGAAATAGATGTAAATTCTATATACAATTTTATATTTTCTAATTTTGAGGATAATAAATTATTAAAATTTTTATTTAAAAAACTTGCACTACGAGCCGCTAAATTAACAATTTTATTTACAATATCAGAATTAATCTTATTGATAAAATCTGTTGTATTAAATTCAATATCTTCAATTTTAGAAGATAATTTAGAGGCATAATAATATCTCAAACTATCAGAATCAAAATAATTTAAAAATTTATTTACAGTAATTAGTTTTCCTCGCGATTTAGATAATTTCATACCCTTCATGGTTACATGTCCATGTACAAAAATTTTCGTTGGTTTTCTAAATTTCATCACCTCTAATATTGCAGGCCAAAATAAAGTATGAAAATAGACAATATCTTTTCCAATAAATTGATAAAATTCTGTTTCAGAACGTATATTCCAAAATTCATCGAAATTTAATGATTGATTGTGATTACATAAATTACTAAAAGTACTAATATAAGCAATAGGAGCATCTAACCAAACATAAAAATATTTATTTTGTAAATCAGGTATTTTAAATCCAAAATAAGGTATATCTCTAGAGATATTCCACGGTTTCAAATCATTACAAAACCATTCTTTCATTTTATTTAAACTATGCATATTTAACACACCTGTATGCATCCAGGAATACAAATTTTTCTGGAAAATATTAATGTTGAAAAATATATGTGTTGAATCACGCAATACCGGACATGTATTTGAAATATTTGAAGTTGGATCAAGTAACTCTGTAGTTTTATACACTGATCCACATGAGTCACAATTATCACCATACTGATTATTAGTATAACAAAATGGGCACGTGCCAGTAACAAAACGATCAGGTAAAAATATATTTTCTTTTACATCATACAATTGAATAACATTTTTTAATGTAAGTAAATTATTTAATTTAAGTTTATAATATATCTTTTTTAAAAAATATGCATTTTTAGGATGATGCGTGGAAGAATAATTGTTATAAGAAATATTAAAACAATTAAAATCATATATGTGTTTTTGAAAAATACTGGATATAACTTTTTTTGGATGTGAATTACATTTACGGGATTTTAAAATAATTGGTGTACCATGCGAATCATCTGCGCAAATAAACCAAACTTCATTTCCTAACATTCTTTTATAACGAACCCAAATATCAGCTTGAATATGTTCTAACATATGTCCTATGTGTATAGGGCCATTTGCATAAGGTAAAGCACAAGTTACTAAAATTTTTTTTTTATAGTCATATTTATATTCTCTGTATAAAAGTAAAATTATTAAATATAATAAAAAATATTATATAAAAATTTTTTTAAATAGATTAATGGATAATATAAAAATTTTATTAATCTATTTAAAATAATATCATAAAAAAGTACAATTTTATAATTCGGTATTCCAAATAGTATGATGTAAACCTTCTTTATCACATCTTTTATAAGTATGCGCTCCAAAATAATCTCTTTGTGCTTGTATTAAATTTGCAGCAGAATTTTTTGCACGATAGCCATCATAATATGTAATAGCAGCAGATAATGCAGGAATAAATATACCTTGCTGAATGGTATACGAAACAACTTCACGTAATGAACTATGATATTTATTCGCAATATCTGAAAAATAAGGTGATAACAACAAATTGATGATCAAATTATCATATTTATATATTTCTACAATATTTTTTAAACAATTCGCTTGAATAATACAACCAGAACGAAAAATTTTTGCAATTTCATCACATTTTACATTCCAAACATATTTCTTAGAAGCACTTCCTATTTGCGCAAATCCTTGTGTATAAGATATAATTTTTGCTAAATATAAAGATTCTCTCACTTTTTCTATAAAAACAGATTTTTTATCATATATTGAAAGAATTTTAGGACCAGATAATATCCTAGATGCTAATACGCGCTGCGATTTTAATAAAGAAATATATCTAGCAAAAACAGATTCTGTAATAACAGTTAATGGTTCTTCTAAATTTAATGCATCCTGACATGTCCATTTCCCTGTTCCTTTACTAATTGCAGTATCTAAAATATAATCTATTAAATCATTTTCTCCATCTTTGTGTAATAAAATTTTTCGGGTAATATCAAGTAAATAACTACTTAACTCACCTTTTTGCCAAATACCAAAAATATTAGCAATCTCTGAATTAGTTAATTTTAATATATTTTTTAATATTAAATATACCTCAGAAATTAATTGCATATCAGCGTATTCAATACCATTATGTACCATTTTAATATAATGTCCAGATCCATTTGGACCAATATGTGCAACACATGAATCGTTTTCAAATTTTGCTGATATTGATTTTAAAATAGGTTCAATGATTGTATATGCTTGTTTTTCTCCTCCAATCATAATTGATGGGCCATTTAATGCACCATATTCTCCGCCAGATATTCCTGCACCTAAAAAATGAATTTTTTGTATTGATAATTCGTTATATCTCCGAATGGTATCTTTATAAAAAGAATTTCCTCCATCGATGATAATATCACCAGGATTTAAATACGGTAAGAGTGAAGAAATAACATTATCTGTCGCAACACCTGATTGTACCATAATTAAAATACACTTAGGTGTTTTTAAAGAATTTAAAAATTCTTCTATTACAAAATATGGAAATATTGTTTTTTCTGAATGATTATATAAAATATCTTTCGTTTTTTTAGCAGTACGATTAAATATTGCAACGTTATATCCATGATTTGCAATATTTAAAGCTAAATTACAACCCATAACAGCCATTCCTATAACACCAATATCGTTCTTTTGCATATATCTTTAACTCCAAATATCATAAAGTTACATGAATTTATAAATTAATATATAAAAATTATATTAATTGAGATGTATCTATTTTATTTTATTACGAACTTTTAAATTATTGATGATATTTTTAAAATTTAAATTTCGTTGATGTAATAAAACCAATAAATGATATATCAAATCAGATGCTTCATTAATTATATCTAATTCATTGTTGTTAATAGCAGCAATAACTATTTCAATTGCTTCTTCTCCTACTTTTTGAGCAATTCTGTTGATACCTTCATTATGTAATTTCGCTGTATAAGATGTCTGTATAGAAGTATTTATTCTAGATTGAATTATTTTCTCTAAATAAAAAAAATTCGTATAATCTGTTTTTATACCATGAAAACAACTAATATTTTTTAAATGACATGTCGGACCAACCGCATCTACTAAAATTAATATACTATCCTGATCACAATCAAGAATCATATCTATTACTTTTAAAAAATTTCCGGATGTTTCTCCTTTAGTCCACAATTTTTTTTTTGTTCTTGAATAAAACGTAACTAATTTATTTTTTAATGTAAGATGTAATGCGTTTTGATTCATATATCCATGCATTAAAATCTCTGATGATAAAAAATTTTGTATAATACATGGAATCAATCCATGAACTTTCTTCCAATTAATATTCAGTAATTGTTTATCATTTAACATATTCTAATTCTTATACCTCTTTTACTTAAAAAATATTTTAACTCTCTAATAGTAAAAATATTCTTATGAAATACCGATGCAGCTAATGCACCATCTACATTAGTTTTTTGAAAAACGTGATAAAAATCTTTCATAGTTCCGGCACCTCCAGATGCTATTAAAGGTACATTACATACTTGTTTAATTTCTTTTAATTGCTGAATATCATATCCAGTACATAAACCATCTTGATTCATAACATTTAAAACAATTTCTCCAGCACCTTTCTTTTGCACTTCTTTTACCCACGAAACAGTATTCCATCTTGTTTTTTTAGTAGATTCAACCCGACCAGTATATTGATACACTAAATATTTTTTTTTTACTGAATCATACCAAGAATCTATACCAACCACCACGCATTGTGAACCAAAACGATCAGCAATTCGAGTAATAAAATCTGGTTCATTAATCGCAGAAGAATTAATAGAAACTTTATCAGCTCCAGAAGATAAAATATTTTTAACATCACTGATATTTCTAATACCTCCAGCAACACAAAAAGGTACATCGATAACAGCAGCAACATCACGTATCCATTTCATATGCACTAAGCTCTGATTAGTTGATGCATAAATATCATAAAATACTAATTCATCTGCACCATCCTGAACATATTTTTTTGCTAAATGCACAATATTTCCAACAATAACATGATTTCTAAATTGTATACCTTTTACAACATGTCCCTCTCTTACATCAAGACAGGGGATGATCCTTTTTGCCAGCATTGCATTGCCTCCAAAATACTAAACTTATTATCTAATAAACTTTTTCCAATAATCATCCCAGAAATACCTATTTTACACAATTCTGTAATATCACTTAATTTAGATACACCACCAGAAGACTGAAAACAAATATTAGAAAATTGATTAACAAGTTTTTTATAAAGTTTAAAATTTGGTCCTAATAAAGTACCATCTTTTGATATATCCGTACATAATACATATTTAATTCCTGCTACAGACAACTTTTGTAATATATCTTCTAAACAAATATTAGTATTTTTACTCCAACCGTGGATAAAAACATAATTTTTATTATTTATAACATGTATATCTAAAGCAGCAACAATATACTCATTACCATAGTATTGAATCCAATTTTTAACTGTATTCATTTGGTTAATTACTGCTGATCCAATTACAACTCGTTTTGCACCATTTAATAAACAACGTTCTATATCTGCATGCGAACGAATACCTCCAGCTAGTTGTATAAAATTTTTAAAATCATGCATAATATTATTAAAAATCACATTTCTTTTAATATCTGGATCACGCGCCGCTGCAAGATCAACTATATGAATAACTTGTGCTCCATGAGTTAAATAATTTTCGATTAAATTATATATATCATAATCATAATATTGCACTAAATCATACTTTCCTTGATATAACCGTACTATCTTATTATTTAATATATCTATTGCTGGAATAATCATAATATTACATCTCTAAAAAATTTAATAAGAGTTTTGAACCTATTACGCCAGATTTTTCTGGATGAAATTGTACACCAAAAAAATTATTTTTTTGGATTACAGAACTAAATATTGTGTTATATGTAGTATGAGCTACTGTATATTGGTTTATAGAAAAAACATAACTATGTAGAAAATAAAACCATTCCCCAGATTTTATATTATGAAATAATGGATGATATTTATTAAAAAATACTTGATTCCACCCTGTATGTGGTAATGGAAACATTCCTGATTGTAATAATACCACAGGAGTATCAATAATACCAAGCATATCTATACCGCCTGACTCATCACTAAAACTAGACATTACTTGCATACCAAGACAAATACCTAATGTTGGACAGGTAACATTTTTCAGTGTATTAATTAATAAATTATTTTTAGAAAACTGTTTCATAATTTCTGATGCACTACCTACGCCGGGTATAAATATTTTTTTAGCACGCTGAATAATATGTACATCAGTTGTTATCACTGGATTATACCCCAATTTTTCAATAGATAATTTTATAGATAACAAATTAGAACAATTGGTATCTAAAATTATTATACTCATTTTACAAAATTCCTTTTGATGTAGGTAACGTATTACCTGAAATGCTAACTGCTTGCTTTAAAGCTCTTCCAAACGCTTTAAATAAAGATTCAATTTTATGATGATCATTAGTACCCATACTGACTAAATGTATTGTACTTTTCATAGAATAAGATAATGACCGAAAAAAATGTTCAATCATATCTGTATTTAAATCGCCTACAAATTGACGACTAAATTTACTCACAAATTTTAAATATGGTCTTCCAGATAAATCTATTAAACAATATGATGAACTTTCGTCCATAGGTACATAAAAACCAAACCGATTCATTCCTATTTTATTACCTAAACATTTTAAAATAGTTTTTCCTAAAACAATACCAGTATCTTCTATAACATGATGATCATCTACTAAAAGATCACCGTTCACTGATAAATGTATTAAAATATTGCTATGAATTGCAATTTGCTCTAACATATGATCAAAAAAATCAATACCAGTACGAATAATATTCATCCCGGATTTATCTAACCATATATCCATTTTTATTTTTGTTTCTTTAGTATTTCTAATACTTTGGAAGTGTCGATTATTTTTAGTAATAATATTATATATATCATTCCAATTCATACTTTTTTGATTATATAAAATACCTGTAATACCCATTTTTTTTGCAAGTTCAATATCTGTAATACGATCACCAATAAAATAACTATTATTTTTATCTAAATTTTTGTTTTGTATCCAAGGGTATACTAATTCAGTTTTAGGTTTTCTGCAACTACAATTATCTCGTGCAAAATGTGGACATATTAATATATATTCAAAATATATACCTTGAGAAACAAATAAATCTACCATAAATTTATGAGGATCTATGAATGCACGATATGGAAATATTTTAGTATATAATCCATCTTGATTAGTTACCATAACTAATTTAAAATTTAACAAAATAAATTTTCTTAAGATTATAACCACATGAGGTTCAAAAATAAGTTTATTCATGTGATCAACTTGAAAATTATCAGTAGGTTCATGAATTAACGTACCGTCACGATCGATAAATAATATTTTTTCCTGCACAATATTTTCCTTCAATTATTTTTTTTTATTCACACAATACTATTTCTTTCAAGGCATTAAATAAATGCAAACATTCGATTTTGGTACCAATGGAAATCCTGATACAATCCTGTAATTCAATAATATGATCTTGCTTCCTTAAAATAATACCTTTATTCCATAATACATTAAATATATCACAAGCTCGTATACACCTTACTAAAATATAATTTGTTTCGCTATCAAAAATATATTTTATAAATTTAATTGTTTTTAATTGATCTAATAACCAAAATTTATTTTTTTGTACTAATAATATTTTATTTTTCATATTAATAATACTAGTACGTGATAATGATTTAACAGCAATTTCTATAGAAGGTATAGGTAAAGGATATGGTGTA
Organism: Buchnera aphidicola (Sarucallis kahawaluokalani); assembly: GCF_005080725.1. NCBI lineage: Bacteria > Pseudomonadati > Pseudomonadota > Gammaproteobacteria > Enterobacterales > Erwiniaceae > Buchnera > Buchnera aphidicola. The sequence goes on along the minus strand of NZ_CP032999.1, from coordinate 76,468 downwards.
ATAACTTTACGCAATAATTGTATTATATCGTGGTGTGCTATAGTAAATCCACAACGAATACCGGCTAAACCAAATGCTTTTGATAAAGTACGTAAAATAACTAAATGATTAAACCGTGTTAATAAAAAAATAATATTTTTATTAATACAAAATTCAATATATGCTTCGTCAATAACAACTATAGCTTTATTAATTGTTAATTCTAATATTTTAATAATTTCATCTATGTGAAATATATGTCCAGTGGGATTATTTGGACGACATATATATATTAATTTTACTTTGTTCAAACATTTAATAATTTCTGGTATATTTAAATAAATATTATCGATCAAGGGAATAGAAATATTCTGTACACCATATATTTCTGCAACTTTAGCATACATTGTATAAGTTGGTGGAAATGTAAGAATACTATCCTGATACGGTGTACAAAATACTCTCATTAATAATTCAATTGCTTCATCAGCTCCACGACTGACTAAAATATTATTAATATGTAAATTAATATAATTAGCATATTTCTTTAACAAGATTTCAGGTTGACACTCAGGATAACGATTTAAAACAATTTTTTTTAAGCTCACGATATTGGATACGGGTAATTCATTTGCATTAAGTAAAATCGTTCCTGTACCTCCAATTGATCTTGCTGACGCATATGCCTGTAACGCAAAAATATCTTTTCTACATAATTTGTAAATATTACTTTCCATACTTTTCCTTAATAGCATTAGCACGTATTATTACAGCATTAGCGTGACCATCCATATGTTCTGACAAAGCTAGCGTTTTAACAGTTTGAGTAATATTTTTTAAACCAAATGGAGTGAGTTCCTGAATAGTAATTTTTTTTTGAAAATCTAATACGCTTAATCCTGAAGTAGAAATTGTATTACCATTGGTTGGCAAAACATGATTCGTACCAGAAGCATAATCTCCAACAGACTCAGGTGACCAATGACCTAAAAAAACAGAACCAGCATTTATAACATAATCTAATAAATTTCTTGAATTTTCTGTTTGAATGATTAAATGTTCGGGAGCGTATTGATTAGATATATCAACACATTCCAGCAAACTAGACGTAAAAATGAACTTACTATTTTTTAAAGATTGTAGAATAATATTGGATCTAGATAAAGACAGTAATTGTTTTTGTAATTTTAATAACACCTGTTGTAAAAGAGAAATGTCGTTTGATGCAACAATCACTTGAGAATCAATGCCATGTTCAGCTTGAGATAATACGTCCGCTGCAATAAAATCAGGATTTGCAGTTTTATCTGCAATAATAAATAATTCGGAAGGCCCGGCAATCATATCAATTGATAAACCAGATAATAATTGATTTAATTGTATTTTAGCTTCAGTTACATATATATTGCCAGGACCAAATATTTTATTAACCTTTGGAATAGTTGCAGTTCCAAACCCAAGAGCTGCAATTGCTTGAGCACCACCAATTTCAAAAACATTATAAATATTACATATTTTAGCTATATATAAAATTTCATTATTAATAGGAGGAGGAGAACATAGCACAATATTTTTACATCCCGCGATAACAGCTGGAACTGCTAACATAAGCGCAGTAGATAATAAAGGTGCTGAACCTGCAGGTACATATAACCCTACTGATTCTATAGGTAGTGTAACTTGTTGACATCTAATACCAACTTGAGTATTTATATCAATACAAGGCATTTTTTGATTTATATGAAATAATTGAATATTTTTTTTTGCAATTATAATTGCATTTTTTAATTGTTTATTGATATAGCATGATGAAGATTCGATACGTTTTTTAGAAACCTGAAAACAACTTAGATCAACTTTATCAAATTTTTTAGTATACTGATATAATGCTTGATCACCGAAATTTTTAACATTGTTTATAATAACTCTAATTGATTCTTTTAAATCACTCGATTGAACAATTTTAGGACGTAATAAAAGTTGTTTCTTTTCACTTATATTTAAAATATTCCAATTTATTATTTTATTAGATAATAACATATTTTATTCCATCATTTTTTCAATTGGTAAAACTAAAATTGAACTTGCACCTAAGATTTTCAATTTTTCCATGGTCTCCCAAAATACAGTTTCACTACTTACCATATGTATAGCAACTTTATCTGTTTCACCTGCTAATTTAGATATTGTTGGATGCTCTGCACCATGTAATAAAGAAATTACAGATTGTAATTTATCATACGGAGCATGCAACATAATATATTTAGATTCTCTTGCTTTAATTACGCCTTGAATACGTATCATTAACTTATTAATTAATATTTTTTTTGCTTCAGATATGTATCCTAATCGAGATACTAAACATGCCGTAGAAGAATAAATCACTTCTACTTCTTTTAATCGATTAGCTTCTAGAGTTGCGCCCGTAGAAACTAAATCACATATAGCATCAGATAACCCTGCACTCGGAGCAACCTCTACGGAACCATTTAATATAAAAAAAGTAAAATTTATATTTTTTTTATCTAAATATTTCTTTAATAAATAAGGATAAGAAGTTGCGATACGTAAGTCATTCAATGATTGAATATTAACATACTCATGATTAATAGGAATAGCTAAAGATAATCTGCAAAATCCAAAATCTAAACGTTGTACGATAGTATACAGTAAATCTTCTGGTTGTATATTTCTTCTTAAAGATTCTTCTTCTATGACATTCTCACCAATAATCCCCAAATCAACTACTTGATCCATCACTAAACCAGGAATATCATCATCCCTAACTCTTACAACATCAATTGGCATATTTTCAGAGAAAGAAATTAATTGCTGTTGTTTGAAATTAATTTTAACACCACATTGTGTTAATAATTTGATAGATTCTTTGCTTAAACGTCCAGATTTTTGTATAGCAATACGTAAACGATTTTTATTAAACATTAATTTACCTTGATAATGTTACCAAAAATATTGAATATATTAAATCTTCTTATGATATCAAAATATACTAAAAAGTTTTTTAAAATCAAGAAAATAAAAATTAATTTATATTTTACTTAAAATATTATTTATTATCTTTTTTGTAATCAATTAATACAAATAATGTAGTATTTCTTCCGCATTTTTTGGGTAATTGATAAAATGCTAAAACATCTGGATGTTTTGACAACCAAATAGGAAGATAATTTTTCAAAATATTCTTACCATGACCATGAATGACGGCAAAACAAAATATTTTTTCTTTGTTACAAATAAAAATTAATTTACCTAATTCTTTTTTTGCTTGATATTGATTGAAACCATGTAAATCTAAAAAAATCTCTGGAACATAAATTTTATTCTTTAATTTGTTTAATTCAGTTTTTAAAAATTTCTCTCGAACATATGAAACAGGATTTTCGGTAATATTTTTATTTGGAATATTAGAATTAAAAAATTGGGTATGTGCATCTTGATTACATAAATTACGTTTATTAAGATATTTTTTATGTAGTTTATATGGTTTAGCATGAAATACAGTATCTTGTTTCATTTTCTTTACATCTTTTGTTTCTTCTTTAAAATAGAAATTATCATTTGAATTATAATGCTTATTATTTTTCATAAGTATTTTTCCAAAAAAAGTTATTTTTAATATTTTCATTTCATATTATTAAGAATATTTTTTTTTATAATTATTCTATATGAAAATTTATTATATATTCTTAACAATATAAAACATAAAGTATGATTAAAAATATATTAATTAAAAAGATATAATATAAAAATATTTTTGTATTAAATATATATAATAATTATGGAGATTAAATATGCCAGGTAATACAATTGGTAAAATATTTAAAGTACATACTTTTGGTGAATCTCATGGTAGTGAATTAGGTTGTATCATTGATGGTATGCCTCCAGGAATAAAAATATCCAAAAAATATATACAATATGAATTAAATCGTAGAAAACCAGGATCATCTCGTTACACAACGCAACGTCGCGAATCAGACAAAATTAATATTTTATCAGGGGTATTTAAAGGAATCACTACAGGAACAAGTATTGGTTTAAGTATCAAAAACACCGATCAAAGATCGCAAGATTATAATCATCTAGAAAATGTATTTAGACCAGGTCATGCAGATTACACGTATCATAAAAAATATGGAATACGCGATTATAGAGGAGGGGGTAGATCTTCAGCAAGAGAAACAGCAATGCGCGTAGCAGCAGGAGCATTTGCTAAACAATACTTAAAAAACGTTTACAATATTAATATTAGAGGATATTTATCACAACTAGGATCTATTAAATGTCCACTCACATCTTGGGAAGAAGTAAATAAAAATCCTTTTTTTTGTGGTGACTATAATAAAATTAATGAATTAAAAAAAAAAATAATACAATTAAAAAAAAATGGCGATTCCATAGGAGCGAAAGTAACAATAATTTCAGAAAACATACCGATAGGATTAGGCGAACCAGTATTTGACCGATTAGATGCTGATATAGCTCATGGATTAATGAGCATTAATGCAGTGAAAGGAGTAGAGATAGGTGATGGATTTTCTGTAGTTAAACAACTAGGTAGTAACAGTAGAGACGAAATCTCAAAAGATGGATTTTTAAGTAACCATTCTGGGGGAATCTTAGGAGGAATTAGTAATGGACAACCCATTATTACAAGAATTGCACTAAAACCTACTTCTAGTATAAGTATTCCAATTCAAACAATTAACAAAAATAATGAAAATATCAATCTTCAAATAAAAGGTCGACATGATCCTTGTGTTGGTATCCGAGCAGTACCAATCGCTGAAGCGATGACTGCAATTGTTATCATGGATCATCTATTAAGATTTCAAGCACAATGTGGAAAAATTGGATCATAAAATATAAAAATAATTTTATTATAAAATTATTTGTACTGTTATACTACTAATCACAAATTTAGTAGTATAAATTTATTTATAAAGTTTTATTTTCATATTATACAATATCAGTAACATGATATTTCATATACTATATATAAATTATATTTCTATTGTACAAATATTATCAATACCATAATACTTTTTAGATATGTATTAACATATTAAACATCATTTCTAATTATGATCACTTTAATACACTACATATCTATATAAATTATAAAATAAATTTAATAAAAATATTTTTAATAAAAAAAAATTCATACAAATAATTTTTTAAAAAACATTATTTATAATGCGATATTAAAATTATCCAAAAAATTGATTTTTATTTTTATTGAAAAATATAATCGATTTTATCGGAGAAAAAATATGTTTAAAGGTAGTATTGTTGCAATTATTACACCAATGACTGAGAAAGGAAAAATTTGTCGTAATAGTCTAAAAAAGCTTGTTCAATATCACATTAAAAACCATACAACCGCTATTGTTTCTGTTGGTACAACTGGAGAATCTGCAACATTAAATCAAGAAGAACATAATTATACTATATTATCAACGTTAGAATTTGCAGATGGAAAAATACCAATTATAGCAGGAACTGGTGCAAATTCAACATATGAAGCTATTACATTAACAAAAAAACTTGAAAACTCTGGAATTCGTGGGTGTCTCAGTGTTGTACCTTATTATAATAAACCAACACAAAATGGATTATATCAGCATTTTAAATCAATCTCTGAAAATACAAATATTCCGCAAATATTATATAACGTACCTAGTAGAACTGGTTGTGATATGCTACCCGAAACCGTTATTAAATTATCAAAGTTAAATAATATTATAGGAATTAAAGAAGCTACAGGTGATCTTACAAGAATTCATCAAATTAAACAATACGTTAAAAAAAATTTTCTAATTATCAGCGGAGATGATACTACTGCTTTAGATTTCATGCAACTTGGAGGCGACGGAGTAATATCAGTTACAGCAAATATAGCTGCACAAGAAATGTCACAAATGTGCCTGTTAGCTTTACAAAATGATTTTATTAATGCCAGAATCATTAACAAAAAATTAATGCCAATACATCAAGCATTATTTTTAGAATCTAATCCAATTCCTATAAAATGGGCGGCATTTAAATTAGGTATGATCAATAATGATACATTACGATTACCTTTAACAACATTATCGTATACTACACAAAAAATATTACAAAAGGCGCTTATAAAATCAAAAATGATATCTTAATTATTCAATAATATATTATTTATCAAAATAACGGAGTATCATTTCGGTACTCTGTCCATATCTATTCTATATTTTAAAAAATATTTTATGAAGAATATCTTCATATATTTTACTTAATAATTGTAAATCATGTACACTCACACATTCATTCACCTGATGTATAGTATTATTCCTCAATCCTAATTCCAATAATTCTAAACTAATATCTTTTATAAAACGACCATCCGAAGTTCCGCCATCTGTTGATAAACTAACATTCGTAGAAGTAATACTTTGAATAGACTGTTTAACTAATTCTATCAAATATTTAGAAGTTGTAACAAATGGTTTACCTGATAATCTCCATTTTACTGTATACTTTAAATTAGAAGAATTTAATAAATTATATAATTTCATTTGAATACTATCAACTGAAATATCTGTTCCAAATCTAAAGTTACATCTAATATGTAATTCTCCTGGGATAATATTCTCATGATTATTTTTAGTATATATATTAGAAATTTGCATACTAGTTGGATAAAAATGAATATTACCTGAAGACCAGATTGTGTTAACAAATTTTTTTAAAAATAATATAGAACGATGAATAGGATTTTCAGCAAACTGAGGATAAGCTATATGACCTTGAATTCCGTAAATAGATATATGAGCATGTAATGAACCTCTTCTACCAATTTTTATAGTATCTCCAATAATATTACTACTTGTAGGTTCACCTACAATACAATAATTAATACCATCCGATATAGACTTCAAATACTCTACAATACGTATTGTACCATCTTCTGCAGAAGATTCTTCATCAGATGTAATTAAAAACGCTAACCTACCTAAAGATTTATTTCGGTAAAGTATAAATCGTTCAACAGCTATAATCATAGCTGCTAAAGATCCTTTCATATCTGATGTACCACGACCAAATAAAATATTATTATCAATAACAGGAATAAATGGGTGTGTGTTCCAATTTACTAAGTTTCCTGCGGGTACAATATCTGTATGTCCAGCAAAAGTAAAAGTCAAACCTACTCCTCGATACGCCCACAAATTATTTGTATCTTTATTTTTAAATAACATAACATTAAAACCTAATGCTAATAACCTTTTACAAATAACATGTTGACATTTTAAATCTAATGGACTAATCGAAGGTATCGATATTAAAACTTTAGATAAATCAACAACTGGACAATACATATATGTACACCACTCAGTAACTTAGTTAAATATTATACTATTTATATATTTTATATGAAGAAAAGGTACCATCTAAAAATTTCTTTACATTACACACTATATTATTTACTGTAAAACCAAATTTTTTAAATAAATCACCTGCAGGTGCAGATTCCCCAAATCTATCTATACCGAAAATAAGACCGGAATAACCAACATATTTATACCAAAAATCAGACTTTCCAGCTTCAATGGCAATACGATTTTTAATTGTTTTTGGTAATACTGATTTTTTATAAGCATCGTCTTGACTATCAAAAATATCAGTTGATGGCATAGAAACAACACGCACACCATACCCTAAATCGTAAATTTTACTTGCAGCTAGAATTGCTAACTGCACTTCCGCACCTGTAGCAATAAAAATAATATCAATCGTATTACCGAAATTTCTTAAAACATATCCACCACGAGCAATATTATGCAACTGATTTTCATTACGTGATATTTGTTCTAAGTTCTGTCGTGATAATACTAAAGCAGTAGGACCTTGATATCGTTCTATAGCTAACTTCCAAGCAACAAAAGTTTCTGAGGTATCACTAGGTCTCCAAACGCTCATGTTTGGTATAGATCTTAAATTAGATAACTGCTCTACCGGTTGATGTGTGGGTCCATCTTCTCCTAATCCAATTGAGTCATGTGTATATAGCATGATTTGCCTAGTACCCATCAATGCAGACATACGAATCGCATTTTTGGAATAATCTGAAAACACTAAAAAAGTAGCCGTATAAGGAATAAAACCACCATGTTGCGATATACCATTAGCAATGCTAGTCATACCAAATTCACGTACACCATAATGAATATAATTACCTGATTTTTTTTGATGTATTGCAACAGAACCAGACCACATTGTCAAGTTACTAGGAGCTAAATCTGCAGATCCACCCAACAATTCTGGTAATATTTTACCAAAATTTTCTAAAATGTTTTGCGATGATTGACGTGTAGCAATAGGATAGTCATGTTTAACATTTTTAATAATCTGTAATAACTTCTTGGACCAATCTACAGGTAATAAACCAGACATACGACGAGTATATTCCGCTGATAAATCTGGATAATCTATTTTATATTTTGCGAAAAGTGCATTCCAATTTTCTTCCAATTTACTTCCAATATTACGAAAATCCCAATGATCATAAATTTCATCTGGAATATAAAATGGAGGATATTTCCAATTTAATTTTTTTTTAGTTAATATAACTTCTTTTTCACCTAATGGTGCACCATGAACCTCCGCTGTACCAGATTTATTTGGTGAACCAAATCCGATAGTAGTATTAAAAATAATGATAGATGGTTTATCAGTCACTGATTTAGCAATCTTCATAGCTTGAATAATAGAATTAGAATCGTGTCCATCTACATTATTTATCACATGCCAATTATATGATTGAAATCGTTGTTCAGTATTATCACTAAACCAATTACGAGTATTACCATCGATAGAAATTTTATTACTATCATATAATACAATTAATTTTCCTAATTTCCAGGTACCTGCTAAGGAACACGCTTCATGCGAAATACCTTCCATTAAACAACCATCACCTGCAAATATCCAAGTATAATGATCTACAATATTATATTGTGGTCGATTAAAGTACGATGCAAGTATTTTTTCAGCAATAGACATCCCAACTCCGCAAGCTAATCCTTGACCTAATGGTCCAGTAGTAACTTCAATTCCTGGAGTACATCCTACTTCTGGATGACCTGGAGTTTTAGAGTGTAATTGTCTAAAATCTTGTAAATCATCTATTGATATATCATATCCTGTTAAATGTAATACGCTATATAATAACGCTGAGGCATGACCATTAGACAAAATAACACGATCTCTATTGTCCCAATATGGATTATTTGGATTATATTGCAAAAAACTTCTCCATAATACCTCAGCTATATCAGCCATACCCATAGATGCTCCGGGATGACCAGAGTTTGCTTTTTGCACTGCATCGATACTTAAAACTCGAATTGCATTGGCTAACGCTATCCTAGAACACATCTCTAATTCCTGTATAGTAAATGAACAATAAAGTTATTCTAAAACATTGAATATAATATTTTTTCTAATTTTTCCTGATCAAGACTAAATTGACGTATTCCTTCTGATAATTTTTCAACAGCCATACGATCTTGATTATGTTCCCATCTAAAATTAGGTTCCGTTAAACAAGATGTAGGCTTTATAATTCTATCGCTAGGAATCAATTTTCTAGTAACTCTATTAGAATTATTTTGTAATTTTTCTAATAAAACAGGAGAAATTGTCAAACAATCACAACCAGATAATTCCAAAATTTGTTCTATATTACGGAAACTTGCACCCATAATAATAGTTTTATAATTATGTTTCTTATAATATGAATATATCTTTTTAACAGATAAAACACCTGGGTCAATACTTGAATGGTACTTCTCGATTAATTTATTCTCATAATACCAATCATAAATTCTTCCCACAAACGGTGAAATAAGAAATACATTTGCTTCAGCACATGCTTTAGCTTGTGCAAATGAAAATAATAGTGTTAAATTACAATTAATATTATCTTTTTCTAATTCACGTGCAGCTTGAATACACTCCCAAGTTGCAGCTAATTTAATTAATACTTTTGATCGAGATATACCTAAATCTTCATACATATTAATGATTCTTTTAGCTTTTTCAATACATAAAAATTGATCAAAAGATATTCTAGCATCTATTTCACTTGAAACTCTTCCTGGTATATGCTTTAATATTTCGGCGCCGATATTAACTACAATTTTATCACTGGCATATATAATTTTATCCTTTTCAGAACGTCCATGTTGTTTACCATAATGAATAGCATCTTGTATTAACTTTTTATATCCAGGAATAAAAATTGTCTTTAATATTAACGATGGATTTGTTGTTGCATCACTTGGTTTATATGCACTAATTTCTGAAATATCACCACTGTCTACAACAATTCTTGTAAATTTTTTTAAGTCATTCAATTGATTCATTTTAATCCTTATTATCAATTGTTTAATCATATCAATTTAATAAAAGTATATTATACTATAAAATTATATATTTAAAAAAATGAATAATTGTATTATATCACATATATATATAAATTAATTATATTTTTTTAATATAATCGATGCATTAACACCGCCAAAACCACAACTGTTACACATTGCAACAAATATATTATATAATTTAACTTTCGATATAATATTCATTTTTTTTGCAAATGGTTCTATCACATCAATATTTATAGTAGGAGCAATAAAATTATTATACATCATTAAAATAATATAAATAATTTCTTGCACTCCTGATGCTCCCAAAGCATGACCGGTAATAGACTTAGTAGAAGAAATATATGGTATAGTATTTTTAAAAATTTCTTTAATAGCTTTTAATTCTACTAAATCTCCAGCTTGTGTTGATGTACCATGTGTATTAATATAATCAATGTGTACATTTTGAGAAGATTGTATAGCTAATTTCATTGATTGTGTTAATCCACATCCAGAAGGACGAATCATATTTATACCATCTGACGCAGAACCATAACCAATAATCTCTGCATAAATTCGAGCTTTTCTAGATAATGCATGCTCTAATTCTTCTAATACTATAATCCCGGCACCTCCAGAAATAACAAAACCATCACGATATATATCATATGGACGTGATGCTTGACTAGGAAAAGCATTATATCTTTTAGAAAGAGCATTAATTCTATCAAAATGCGCAGCTAATTCACAACTTACTTCTTCAGCACCTCCAGCAAATATAATATCTTGATAACCATGCTTAATTAATCTAACTGCATCATTAATACAATTTAATGCAGTTGAACAGGCTGCACTAATAGAATAACTAATACCACGTATTTTATAAAAAGTAGACAAACACGCAGAAATATTAGAATGCATATTTTTCATTAGAAAATAAGGAGTTTTTTTTGTATTTATAGAATAAAGATTTTCTCTAAAAAAATTACATCCAATACCTGAAATTACACCAATACGATAATTATTTTGGTATTTTTGTTTATTTAATAAAGAATCATGAATAGCTTGTTTCATAGCAAAATAAGCATAAATTGATGCATAATTCATAAATCTGAAAAAATTACGACGAATGTTTTTAATTTCTAAATTTATTTTTCCCCAAACATGACTTTTCATACCAAAATCTTTCATTTTTTTTGAAAAAACAATACCTGATTTTGATTTTTTTAAAGAAGATAAGACTGTATTTTTATCATTTCCAATACTAGAAATGATACCAAAACCTGTAATCACAACTCTTTTCACTAAAGTTATTCCTAAATAATATAACATGATATTGAAAAAAAATATAAAAACTAAAAACATTAAAAAAATAAATAATATTATACAATAAAAAACAAACTCATTTATAAAAATACTATACAATAAATCATAAAATATGCAAAAAAATAAAAATCAAAAAAACGGAATCTTATATGTTGTAGCAACTCCCATTGGTAATATGCAAGATATTACTTATAGAGCAATAAAAATATTACATACAGTACCATTAATCGCAGCTGAAGATACACGACATACAAAAAATTTATTAAAAAATTTCAATATTAAAAATACAACCATATCGTTACATAAATATAACGAACATCATATTACAAATAAAATGCTTAATTTATTACATACAAAAGATATAGCATTAGTTTCTAATGCAGGAACACCTACAATACATGACCCGGGATATCACTTAATTAAATCTTGTCATAAAAATAATATCACAGTTGTTTCTATTCCTGGTCCTTGCGCATTAATTGCTGCTTTAAGTGTATCAGGAATTTCTGGAAATAATTTTTACTATCAAGGTTTTCTTCCAAAAAAAATATGTTTAAGAAAAAAACTATTAACCAAAATAAAATACAGAAAAGAAACAACTATATTTTATGAATCATGTCATAGAATTTTACAAAGTATACAAGATATAATGATGTGCCTCGGAAATAATAGAATTATAGTATTAGCAAAAGAAATAACAAAAAAATGGGAACAAATTAAATACGGAACATCTACAGAAATATTTTCTTGGTTAAAAGAACAAACAAATAGACAAAAAGGAGAAATGATCATTATAATTAAAGGTATCAAAATAAAAAAAGAAACTATAACCAAAAAAATACATCATACTTTATCAATATTATTAAAAGAAGTAAAAATAAAAACGGCAATACAATTAACTACTAATATATACAAAATACATAAAAATCAAATCTATAAATATATTATTGAAAATTTTAAAAAGTGACAAAAAAAATAAAATCAATTATAATTTAACTAGTTGACCAGACAGTCGCTGTTTAATAGTAAAATCAATTAATCAGAGGAAAGTCCGGGCTCCAAGAGCAAGAGTGCCAGGTAATACCTGGGCAGAATATTTCTGACGAACAGTACAACAGAAAAAATACCGCTATTTTTATACATAGTAAGGGTGAAAAGGCGTGTTAAAAGCACACCGCATATTTAGTAATAAATATGGCAATGTAAACTCCACTCGGAGCAAGGTTAAACAGAATAAAAATACTGCTCGTATATATTATTCGGGTAAACCGCTTGAACTAATAAGTGATTATTAGTCTAGATAAATGACTGTCAAATACAGAACCCGGCTTATAGGTCAACTGTTGTATACATATAATATAACTTTTGTTCAAAATATCTTGAAAATATTTGTTACAATATAAATATATTATATCAAAGAAGCAAAGATATAAATAATTTCTATCTAGTTTTATATAAAACAACAAAAAATAATATTTATAATATAAATTATGTTTGAAATAAAAAATATTTCAATGAAATATTCTCTAAATATTATATAATATTTATTATTTAAAATATCAATATATCATTAATATAATAAATATAAAATATTCATTATTTTTAAAAATTGTAAAATATATAACAACCTAAAAATAAAAAATTTTCTTTAAATAAATAAAATAATACATGATTCTATTGATACTATACAACTTATAACAAATTAATAATATAAATATAATTGATTTAAAAATATAATTAATAAAAATAAAATCCTATGAACTTAAAAAATGTTCCTGCAGGTAAAAATATCCCGCATGATATATATGTTATTATTGAAATACCATATCAATCATATCCTATAAAATATGAGATAGATAAAAAAACAAATAATTTATTTGTTGATCGATTTATACCGACGGCTATGTTTTATCCATGCAATTATGGTTACATTAATCAAACATTATCTGATGATGGTGACCCATTAGATGTATTAATTCCTGTTCCATATAAACTGCAATTTAGTTGTGTTATCCGGTGTCGTCCCATAGGAATGTTAAGTATGGTTGACGAATCTGGTACAGATAATAAAATTATAGCTGTTCCACATAAAAAAATTTGTTCTGATTACAAAAACATACAAGATATTGACGATCTATCTATAGATTATAAAACACAAATCACACATTTTTTTCAACATTATAAAGATTTAGAAAAAAAAAAATGGGTAAAAATTATTGGATTTGAAAATACTAAATCTGCAAAATCACAAATCACACAGTCGATTGAAAAATATTTAACATATCATAAAAAATAAAATCATATTAAAGTAATTAATAATATATTGATATGTAATTAATAAATCAAAAAAAATAGAAGGATATATTATGAATACAATGTGTATGATTACTAAAAAAAAACCAATGTTTGGTAATAATCGATCACATGCACTAAATGCTACGAAAAAAAAATTTCTTCCCAATTTACAATATCGTAAATTATGGATGCCTATAAAAAAAAAATTTATTAAAATCAGAATCTCTGCTAAGGAAATAAAAATAATCGATAAAATAGGAATTGAAAATTTTTTAAAATTAAAATAGTAATATAGGAAAAAAATAAATGGCTAAGAGTAAAAGAGAAAAAATTAAATTATTATCTTCGGCTGGAACTAAACATTTTTATACTACTACAAAAAATAAAGGATCTAAAAAAAATAAAATACAATTAAAGAAATATGACCCAATTAAAAGAAAACATGTTCTCTATCAAGAAACAAAAATTAAATAAAAAGTATAAAATATACTATATTAGTATTCTAAATATTTATAGTATATTTTTATGAAAATATTATTACCATTAAATGTAAAATTTTTTTTAATAAAAATATTAAAACTGAAAAAAAAATAGTATTAAAAAAAAATAAAAAAAATATCGTTGCAAAATAAAATAAAGATAACCCAGTTAAATATCTAGAAATATACGGTGATAATCTAAACATTATACCAACCAAAATATTTATTAAAAATAATAATATTATAATTGGAAATATTAAAGTTATACCATTAACAAAAGATATATGTAATATTTTAAAAACTACTAAAAACATATTAACATTAAATGTGTTACTAAATAAAGGAAATATATTAAAACTTTTAATAATAAAATATAATATCCATAAATGACCATCATATGATAAAAATAACAACAATAAAAAACAATTAAAAATCTTTGTAATAATTGAAACATTTGAAAAAGAATTACTAAAACAATCATTTGTATTATATAAACCAATTTGTACACATAAAATTTCACCGGCATATGTAATAAATAAAAAAATTGATTGAATAATAATACCTAAAAACCAACCAATACAAACTTGTTTTAATAAAAATATAACACTATCATGTGAAAATAATGTATTTTCTGCACATGGTGTAATAGAAAAAACTAAAATACTTAATAAAACAGATAAAAAAAATTTCAACCAATAATCCACCAGAACATCTGTGATCATTGGAACCATATATATTATTAACAATACTCTTACAAAAATAAAAATAAACTTACTGCATATCAAAAATAAATAATTATTATCCATATCTATAATGTACAAAAAATAGCAGATGATATATTGTTAAAAACATATTCCATGTAATGAACAATTAAATTTAAAATCCATGCTCCAAAAAATGTGAATATAAGACATATTGTAATAATTTTTGGAACAAAAGATAATGCCTGTTCATTAATTGATGTAATTTTTTGAAATATATTAAAAAATAAACCTACAAATAGCAAAGATAATAATATAGGTAAAGAAATAAAACATAACAATTTTAGTGATTCATAAAATAAATTTTCTAAAAATACAGGCTGCATAAACACCTTCATGATCAAAAAATAAAATCTAACTAATAAAAACTATGTACTAAGGAAGAAAAAATTAATTTCCATCCATCTACGATGACAAATAATATTAATTTTATCGGTAATGAAATTGTATTTGGAGTCAACATCATCATTCCTAATGACATTAATATACTTGCAACAAATAAATCAATTACTAAAAATGGTATAAAGATAGTAAATCCAATTTGAAATGCTGTTTTTAATTCACTAGTAATAAAAGATATTAATAACAATTGTATCGGAATCATCTTATCTGGAAATAATTGTATATTAAATAACTTGCTAAACGACAATAAGTCAGATTGACGTGTCTGATGTATCATAAAATCATAAATAGGTTGTATAGATTTCATAATTGCATCTTTCATTAAAATTTGATGTGTATAAAAAGGTAAGTATGCTTCTTGATATACTCTATAATAAGTTGGATACATTATAAAACATGTTAAACATAATGATATACTAATTAACAATTTATTAGGCGGTAAAGAAGGTACTCCTAAAGCATTTCTTAATAAACTTAAAACAATAATAATTCTAGTAAAACTTGTTGTCATTAATACAAAAAACGATAATAATGTTATACTACATGTAATTAAAATAACTTGTGTAGAAAAAGACCAATGATATATATTATTAAAAAAAATATGCTGTGTTAATTGCGAAAAATCAGCTGCATAAACGGTAGAACTATACAAAAAAAATATTATAAAAATAAACAATTGATATAACTTTTTATTAAAATAAGATATATTATATACCGATATATCACTTTTGACATTTTTATATACTACATTACGTACAACAGGAAAGGTATATAAAACATTTATACTACGTAATGTTACACCTAAAACTAATTTTACATCTTGTATTTCTAAAATAACAATTTTATTATTAGCGTCAATTTTAAAAGATGATATTAATCTAATACATTTATTATTATAATGCATACTATACATAAAAAATATTTTTTTTATAATCCAAATTACTAAAGAAAATATAACAACAGTTTTAATCCAAGTCACGTGATCATAAAAAAAATTTTGATAAACAAAGATAGGTATATTTTTCATAAATTTACATTACTACATTAAAAAAACGTTTATAATACAAATACTATGTTTATATATAAAAATTGATAAATACTTATTTTCTGTAAATTAAAATATGATTTGATATTATATTGCATTTGAAAAATTAATATATCAAACATATTAACCGAATATTATTTCAAAAATTGTATATCTGATATCTTTTGTTGATTAATTTTTATAATAAAATTCATTTTCGTTTTAAGATAATATTTTTATTAGCAAATTATATATTATTATATTTTTATACTACAAAACATACGATGCGTAAATTTTATATACTTATAATATAAACTGTATGACTGATTTTTTCATTTTTTCATTATTTATATTTATATTTATAAAAATATCCATAAAATATTTTCATTGGATAAATCTATATAAGTATGTTTTCTATTCACACTTTAATTATGTTAAAATATAAAAAATATTTTTATATGATCAAGATAAAATACTTTATAAATATCATACATAAAAATCTTTGACCAGTTACATAATTAATAAAATCATAGTATTTTATGGAAAATAAATATTCATTTCTTATATATTATTTATTTTTTAAGTATATATTATAAAAAATAAAAAATTTTATAAAACAATTAACTAAATTCATATAAAAAATTTATATATATTATAGAATATTTATCATTTTTAAATAAAATATATAATATCCTAGATCAATAATATTAAAAAATAAATATTTTCTTCATAAATTAATTTTACTGTTATAAAAAGTAATTACCATATAAATGTACTGAAAATTTTCCTCGTTTTGTAATCTACATGATGTCAATACTAACAATATCAAAATAAATAATAAACTATATCAAAAATATAAGATGAAATTATAAAAAATCATTTGAATATTAAAAAATATTAATAATATATGTGAATATTTATTTTTATATAAAATATTTTCATTAAAATGTCATTTCATTTTTTATCCATTTTAAAATTTTTTATTTGTAAAATATTTTATAAAATTTATAATTTATATTGAAAATATTTTTAAGATAAACCAATTATTTAATCAAAAAATAATTTATAAAACATAAAAAATATAAAATATTTTATATATCATAAATTTATCAATATAGTAGTAAAAAAATATATCTATAATATAAATTCATTAAATTATACTGATAATAAATTTAATAAAATTATTGTTTTTATTCATCCAGTACTGAAAAATAGTTGTAACGAATTTAGGATTATTATTTTCAAAATGTTTTATAATTTCATAATGATTTATATTTTTTGAAAAATTTTTTAATATTCATTACGTCTACATTATTAATATTATTTTTTAAAATCTCTAAATGAAAATTTTTATGTACATTAATTGATAAATCAAAATTTTTAATATATTTTAAATTGAATATACGTAATAATGTTATCAAAAAAAAACAATTGCACAAATAAATATTCCATATGTTAAATAACTAGGTATATTTTT
The DNA here is from genome assembly GCF_005080725.1 of Buchnera aphidicola (Sarucallis kahawaluokalani). NCBI lineage: Bacteria > Pseudomonadati > Pseudomonadota > Gammaproteobacteria > Enterobacterales > Erwiniaceae > Buchnera > Buchnera aphidicola. The sequence goes on along the minus strand of NZ_CP032999.1, from coordinate 58,298 downwards.
AAATAATTTATAATATCAAAATACATCAGATTTTTTATACATATCAAATTTCATGTTAATCAACTTAATACTTTTAAAATTAACATTAAAAGATTTTGTAATCATAGAAATTAAACCTTTAATCTGACCAATTTGAAAAGTATTTAACGGTACTAATTGATTATTTTTATTTTTTAAATAATTCACTAAAACTAATACAGATCCATTATATTTTTGACCTGACTGTATTTGTAAATCAACATTTTTTTTAAACATAGAAAATAAATATATATATATATTATTCAACATATTCTGTTTATTGTCATGAAAAAAAAACTGATGTTTACAAACATGTATATCAGAAACTTGAAAAATATGCACTTGAACACGAAAATTCTTTAATTGTATGATTGGTTCTAGAAGATATGTAATGTTTTTACAAAAATAACGCTCCAAAGAACGTACTGTATACCATTGCAAATTATGTGTTTGATTTAAAAAAATATTTTTCCTATTTAAATAATTACCATGTTCATCTAATATAATGACATTTTTAGATAATAATCCAGGAACGCTTGCAGCAACTAAATCAGCAATTGCATGACATTGTACAAAATTATAACACTTACCATTTTTAAAACCAAGAATAACAGAAGCTGATGGACATATATTTCTTTTTTCAAAAGAAGATGCTTCAGGAAAAGAAATATGTACTTGCGCTGTTTTAACAAAATGCATTGTTTCGATCGATCGAGATAATTCACCTTCTAAAGCACGCTGATAATTAATTTGTGCATGTAAAGGACTCATTCCAAATTTTTCTTGATCGATCAATTCAAAACCTAAATTTTTTTTTTTAGGTAAACCTTCGGTTAATAACATAGAATATACTTTTAGAATATCATTTTCAGGAACTAATAATTCACCTGAATCAACAATATAATGATATGGTATTTTCATCGTAATTAACTTAGAGATAATAAAAAAACTATCTTCACTGGAAAGTTTATTACATACTACCTGATATTGTACATGACTTGAAAAAAATGAAAATATAAAAAAAATGGATAAAAAAAACAATATAGTTAAAAAAAATATATTTAAATTATTCCAAATAGAAAACTTGGAAAGATAATGTGAGTTTGATTTTAATAGATTGGAATGATTTATAGATTTAGAATTCATAATCATGTCCCAATAAAAATAATATACTTTTAAAAATACTTAAATTATTATACTAGAAATAATATTATATTTTTGCATAATATGAACATTATTAATATTTAGTCAAATAAAAAAAATTACTGTAAAATAAAAAAATATCAATTTATATATCTAATAATGTATACCATATTATAATCACAAATAACTATAAATAACTTTATTTTTCATAAATAACAAAATTTAACATAAATTTTTATCAATTCTTTGTAATATATTTCAAATTGAAAGAATAAATACCTAAAGCATAAATACTCAATATACAAAATTATAAACTACATTTTTTTAAAAAATGATAATATTTTTTTAATCGATGTAAAGTATTTTCTTTACCAAAAATTTCCATAATTGCACTTACATTAGGTGAAATATCTGAACCAGTAATTGCAATACGTAGCGGCATGCATATATTTTTTAATAATACAGAAAATTTTTTAGCAACATATTTTAGTAAAGTAGTAATATTCATAGTATCCCAAATATTTAAATTCTGTAACTTATAATATGTATATTTTAATATATAATAAGATTGATCAAATAAATATTTTCGTACTAATTGCATATCAACATTATTAACTGGTTCAAAAAAAAACCGAGATTGTAATACCAAGTCTTGTAAAGTATTACACCTACTTCTCATAAAATTGATAATTTTAAATAAATAAACATTATCAGTACAATATATATTAAAAGATTTTAAATGTTCTATAAATTGATTAATTAAACTATCATTGATAGATAATTTATTTAAATAATATTGATTATACCATAATAATTTTTTTACATTAAATGTACTAGGAGATTTACTAATTGCACGTAACGAAAATAATTCTTTCATTTCATACACATTAAAAATCTCTTGATCTTTATGTGACCATCCTAATTTTATTAAATAATTTAATACCGCTTGACATAAAAAACCTCTCTTTTTATATTCTAAAACATTAAGAGAGTTATCTCGCTTGGAAAAATTACTTTTATCATCGTTAATTACCATTGAAACATGTGCATAATTTGGAATTTTCACATTTAATGCTTGTAAAATATTAATCTGTCGTGGAGTATTATTGATATGATCTTCCCCGCGAATAACATCTGTGATATTCATATCTAAATCATCTATTACTACACAAAAATTATATGTAGGCATACCATTTCTACGCTGAATAATCAGATCATCTAATTCTGAGTTTTTAAAAATAATTTTCCCTCGAATTTGATCGTGAAAAATAACTTTTCCATGTAATGGATTTTTGAAACGTATAACATAACTTGATTTACGCATTGAATATGTATGATCTCTACATTTACGATCATATCTGGGTTTATCTCCAGCAATCATTTGTTGTAATCGTAACTTCTTTAATCGATGAGTAGAACAATAACACCTATATGCATGACCTAAATCTAATAATTCATTTATTTTATTTCTATACACTTCTAATCTTTCACTTTGGAAATAAGGCCCCTCATCCCATGTTATACCTAACCAATGTAATGTATCTAAAATATTTTCTATATAATTTTTATCGGAACGTATAATATCTGTATCTTCGATACGTAAAATAAAAGATCCATTATAACGTTTTGCAAACAACCACGAATATAACGCTGTACGCACACTACCAATATGTAAAAAACCTGTTGGACTTGGAGCAAAACGAGTTTTAATATCCATGTAATATTTTTCTTATGTTAATTAATGAAAATAATATTTCAATAGAAAATTTCAATATTATAATTTAAATATTAATATCAATTATATCATAATTGGTTGACTATTTTTTTTTGAACGTTATAATTATTTCATAAGTTATAATATTTGGGTGATTAGCTCAGTTGGTAGAGCGCCTCCTTTACACGGAGGAAGTCGGCGGTTCGAATCCGTCATTACCCAATTAAGGGTCGTTAGCTCAGTCCGGTAGAGCAGTTGACTTTTAATCAATTGGTCGCAGGTTCAAATCCTGCACGACCCAAATATCTCATTTACATTATACTATTTGAAAAATATCAAACAACTCACCCTCTGAAATCATTTTCACATCAAAATGTATAGCACGATGTACTTTATTACCCGGATTACTTCCCACAATTAATAAATTAGTTTTTGAAGAAATATTTTTCATAATAACACCACCGAAAGAAACGATTTTATCTATAATTTGTTGTCGATTAAAATTTATAAATTTACCAGTTACAACAATTTTTTTATTAAATAAAACATTATTTTTATTATAAAATAATTTATTTTCATCGCTAGATAATATAATTCCCCCGATTTGAACTAACTGCATAATATATAATATATTTTTTTTAGAACGTATAAAATCAAAAAAATAATTAGCACAAATAACACCAATATTTTTAATTTTTTTTAATTGATGCAATGTACAATTTAAAACATTACTTAAAGAACCAAAATATGTAGCAATAATCTCAGCATTTTCTAAACCAATTTCTGGTATACCTAATGCATAAATAAATCTACTCAAAGTAGTTTTTTTACATTTTTGTAATCCAAAAATAATTTTAGTAGCAGATTTCACTCCAAAATATTTTAACCCTGATAATAAATTAATAGTTAATTGAAAACAATCTAACGGTATCTTAATATATTTTTGTAAAACTAATTGAGTAATAATACCTAAACTAAAATTTTCAACATACAATGCATCTTTAGAAAAGAAATGTCCTATGATTTTAATTCTTTGCGCTAAACAATTCAACCCTGCTAAACATTGTGCTATCACATTACTATGATGGATATGTAATAAAGAAAAACAAGAAGGACAATATTTAGGAAATATAACTTTTTTAGCATTTTTTGGTCGTAAATGTAAAACAGTAGATTGAATTTTCGGAATTACATCTCCTGCTCGATAAACTATCACTGTATCATAAATATGTAGATCTAATTTATCCAATTCATTTTTATTATATAATGATGCTTTTTGAATAATTACCCCTGATATTAGTATAGGTTCTAAATGAGCAACTGGAGTAATTAAACCAGTTCTTCCGATTTGATATTCCACATTTAATAATCTTGTTTTTTCAGATTTAGATAAAAATTTTATTGCTATTGCCCATTTAGGAAATTTATTAGTTATACCAAGTATATTTTGTCGTGCTATGGAATTTACTTTTACAACAATACCATCAATATTGAATGATAAAAAATTTCTTACCTTTTCCATTAAATAATAAAACTTTAAAATATTATTTAATTTATGAGATAATAAAATATATGGACTGATAGAAAATCCTAAATTATATAACATATTTAATTGTTTAGAATGAGTTTCATATTCTTTAAAGTTTGAAATAATATTACAACCATAGCAATAAAAAAATAATTTTCTTTTTTTAGTAATAGAGATATTTTTCTGTCTCAATGATCCAGCTGCCGCATTTCTTGTATTAGAAAAAAATTTATCATTATTCTTTAAAGCAATAGAATTAAATTGCAAGAAATCTTTTTTTAACATACATACTTCACCACGCACTTCAATTAATTCTGGTATTTCTTTTATACCTTTCAGTACTAGAGGAATATTATTTACTACGTATGCATTTTTAGTAACATCCTCTCCAGATACTCCATCACCTCTAGTTAATGCACGTACTAATTTACCTTTTCTATATAACAAGTTTAATGCTACACCATCAAACTTTACTTCACAAAAAAAATTAATATTCAAATGGTTAAAACGATTTCTTATATTCTGATGAAATTTCATATAGCCATTAATATCAAATGTGTGATCTAAAGATAACATGCGAGTAAAATGGCTATTTTTTTTTATAATATTCAATCTTGTTGATTTAAAAAAAGTTTTTTTAACTACGTAATATAACTGTACATATTTATTCTTTAAAATATACAATTTATTTGATAAAAAATCATACTCTGTATCAGAAATAATTGGCATATTTAATGTGTGATATAAATAATCATGATAATGCAATAATTTATATAAATAAAATATTTTTTTTTTTATAACATTCATACATTAAGCAATAAAAGGTATATTAATTTAATAATTATAGTGTAATTATAAATAACGAATATCTTAAAAATTACATACATAAAAAATACTGTTAAAATAAAAAAATCATATTATTAAATTTATGTTTCTAAATTAAAATAAATATAAAACAATATATCATATATAAGATATAGTATCTAAACAATTTAAAATTTTTATATTTATTACATATCTTATAATCTGAAAATTTTACCAAAAAAATTATAATAAATATTATAGACAATTGATTCAAAAATTAACATTTTACATATTTCACTTATAAAAACATAACACCATTTCAATAATAAAACATTATTTTAATAAAATACAGGCATATAACATATGTTTCAAAAAAATGTAATTATTACAACTCCAAATGGATTACATACTAGACCAGCTGCAAAGTTTGTCAAATCTGCACAAAAATTTAAGTCCGATATTACTGTAACATCAAACAAAATATCTGCTAATGCAAAAAGTTTATTTCAATTACAAACTCTCGATTTAACACAAAATAACTCCATAACTATTACAGCAAATGGTATAGACGAAGTACAATCTGTAGAATATTTAATACAATTTTTAAAGAAATTAAAATAAATATATATTTAATATATAAATATCATTTATTATTTAATATAGAAATATCTTTGAAATCAAAAAATGAAAATATCTTTTAATAATTTCTTGCTTGATACTAGCAATATATCTTCAATTAAAATAAATGATACTGTTATATTACAATTAAAGGTAACATTATGATTTCAGGTATTTTGGCATCACCAGGCATCGCATACGGTAAAGCACTTTTACTACAGACTGAAACTATTGTGATAAAAGAAAAAAATATTCAACAAAAAAATATTGAAACTGAAATAAAAAAATTATTTGAATCAAAAAATATATCTATTCAAGAATTAAAAAATATACAAAAAAAATCAAAAAAAAATTTCCATCAAAAAGAATTAGAAATTTTTGATGGACATATTATGATTTTAGAAGACATTGAACTAGAAAAAGAAATTATTACATTAATTCAAAATAAACATTATACTGCTGCTTATGCAATCGAAAAAAGTATTACCAATCAAATACAGAAAATAAAAAAAATAAATAATACATATATGCAAAATCGAGCTATAGATATCCGGGATATCGGAAACCGATGGCTAAAAAATATATTACATGTAAAAAAAACAGAATTAAAAAATATTAATGAACAAATTATATTAGTTGCAAATGATCTTACACCATCTGAAACAGCTCAAATGAATTTTAAATATATAAAAGGATTTATTACCAATTTAGGAGGAGAAACAGCACATACATCAATTATGGCTCGATCATTAGAAATACCTGCTATTGTTGGTACAGGTAATATTACTCAAAAAATAAAAGATGGAGATTTTATAATACTAGATGGTATTAATAATCAAATATTGATTAATCCTAAAAAAAATATAATCGATACCTTTAAAGTATACCAAAAAAAATATTTAAATAAAAAGAAAAAATTAAAAAAATTCATAAATTTATCAGCAACAACAATTGATCAATATACAGTAGAAATTAGCGCTAATGTTAGTAATATACAAGATATTATAAACGCAAAAAAATATGGTACACAATCTATTGGATTATATAGAACAGAATTTTTATTTATGGGACGTACAGAATTACCATCTGAAGAAGAACAATTCCATGAATATAAAAAAGCTGCAATTATTATGAAAAACCAACCGGTGATTATTCGTACAATGGATATTGGAGGAGATAAAGAAATTCCATATATGAAATTTCCAAAAGAAGAAAATCCATTTTTGGGATGGAGAGCCATTAGAATTGGATTGGATAAAAAAGATATCTTACGCACGCAACTTAAAGCAATAATTAGAGCATCACAATTTGGAAAATTAAGAATATTATTTCCTATGATCATTTCAGTAGAAGAAATCCAAGAATTAAAATATGAAATAAAAAAAATACAATATATATTAAATAAAAAAAAAATATTATTTGACAAAAATATAAAAATTGGAATTATGATCGAAACACCTGCCTCTGCAATTATTGCAAAATATTTAATTCAAGAAGTAGATTTTTTTAGTATTGGTACAAATGATTTAACTCAGTATACTTTAGCTGTAGATCGTCGTAATGATCTTATTTCACATCTATATAATCCAATGCATCCTTCTGTTTTAAAATTAATACAAAAAGTTATTCATGCATCACATGCAGTAGGAAAATGGACAGGTATGTGTGGAGAACTTGCAGGTAATGAAAAAGCCGCTATATTATTATTAGGTATGGGATTAAATGAATTTAGTATGAACGCATCATGTATACCTAAAATTAAAAAAATCATTCGACAAACTACACTAAAAAAAGCCAAAGAATTATCATGTACAATATTAAAAAAAAATACTACTCAAGAGATAATGCATATAATAAATAATTTTGTTTTATAGGTAAAATATTTTCATTTAATTCAAAAAAATATAAAAATTAAGTATACATTATGAACTTATTATCTAATTTTTTTAAAAAAAAATATAATATATCATCAAAGAAAATAAATATTTTTGCTCCAATTTCAGGAAAAATAGTAGATCTTAAATCTGTTCCTGATGATGTTTTTTCAAAAAAAATTGTTGGTGACGGTATAGCAATTCAACCAACAGGAAAAAGAATCGTTGCACCAATAAAAGGTATTATCGGAAAAATTTTTAATACTATGCATGCTTTTTCTATCATTTCATCAGAAAAAATAGAAATGTTTGTACATTTTGGAATTGATACAATTTTATTAAATGGAAAAGGATTTAAAAAAATTGCTCAAGACAATCAAAAAGTAAATATTGGTGATGTGATTCTTGAATATGATTTAGACTTTTTAAAAGAAAAAGCAAAATCTATTTTAACACCAATTATTATATCAAATATAGAAAAAATAAAAAAAATAAAAAAATATTCAGGGGTAGTACATTCGGGAAAAACACCTATCATGCAAATTACAATATAAATAAAAAATTTCAAAACGGTACAATGAAATAAAAGTACCGTTTTACAAACGTAAGATGAATGTATGCAATGATACAAAAAAATTTAAAAAAAAATAACTTTATATAATTAAAATATTTATAAATTACTACAAATGAAGGTATTTATGCATAAACATGTATTATCCATATTTGGAAATTATAAAAAACGCATAGAAAAAGCAATTACAGCATTACAATCACATCAAGGAATAATTCTCATTGATAACAAAAATAGAGAAAACGAAGGCGATTTAGTATTTTCTTGTGAAAATATGACAATACAACAAATGGCTTTAGCAATTCGCTACGGTAGTGGTATTGTTTGTTTATGTATTACAGAAAAAAAAAGAAAAAAATTAGATTTACCAATGATGGTAAAAAAAAATACTAGCGTTTATAATACAGGGTTTACAATTAGTATTGAAGCCGCATACGGAGTTTCCACCGGTGTATCTGCAAAAGATAGATTAACAACAATAAAAACTGCACTTCCAGACCAAGCTCAACCATCTGATTTTAACCGACCAGGACACATTTTTCCAATATGTGCACATACCGGAGGTATATTATTACGACCAGGACATACAGAAGCATCGATTACATTAATGCGTCTAGCAGGATTTAAACCTATGAGTGTAATCTGTGAATTAACAAATAAAGATGGTAGTATGGCACAAATAAAAGATATAATAAAATTTTCAAAATTAAATAATATGCCTGTACTTACCATTGATGATATCATACTATATTTAACAAAGTATAATATACATAATAAATAAATTTTTATTTTACAATATTATCAATAGACCACTTAGGATCAATAAAAATATTTTTTCTTTTAATATATGTATTTAATTTCAAATGCATCATTCCTACATATGCAATCATAGCAGCATTATCGGTACAAAAATTTATACTGGGAAAATATAATTCTATATTATCTAATCCTATCTTATTTTTTAATAAACTAATAAATTTATAATTCGCACTTACTCCGCCAGCAACAACTAAACGTGTATATCCAGTCATTTGTAAAGCTTGAATAGCCTTATATATTAGAATATCAAATATAGTATACTCAAATTCACAGGCAATATCATATAAAGCTTGCATATTATTTATATATCTTCTAATAAGGTTTAAAGTAAATGTTTTTAAACCTGAAAAACTAAAATTAAAATTTAAACTACATTTCATAGGTTTAGGAAAAACAAAATTACCCAAATTCCCTTTCTGAGCAAATTTTGATAATGCATACCCACCAGGGTATCCTAAATGTAACGCATGAGCAATTTTATCAAATACTTCCCCTACAGCATCATCTAATGTTTGTCCTAAAATTTCATATTGTCCAAATTTACATGCATTAATTAATTGCGTATGTTTACCAGAAACTAATAAACCAATAAAAGGAAATTTCATATTATTATTTTCAATCATTGGAGATAGTAAATGTCCTTCCATATGATTTACTGGAATCACAGGTATTTCACCTGCATAAGCTAACGCACAACTAATTGCTGATCCAATTAACAAAGATCCAGATAAACCTGGACCAGCAGTATATGCAATACCATCAATACTATTAAAAGAAATATTTTTTTTTTTTATTACATACTGAACTAATGGAGCAACTTGATAAATATATTCTCGAAATGCTAATTCGGGAACTACACCACCATACTTACTATGTATTTTATCTTGATGACGTATCTCATTGATCAATAGCCCTAATTTACTATCATAAACAGCTACTCCTGTATCATCGAAAGAAGTTTCAATACCTAAAATTCTCATATATAATCCATATGTAAAAAATATTTATTACAGTATTTTCAAATAAAATAGTATATAATATATACAATATTAAAAAAAATAATATAAGGAAAATATTATGCCGATTATTAAAATTCGAGAAAATGAACCATTTGATTTAGCACTAAGACGATTTAAAAGAGCATGTGAAAAATCTGGAATACTATCTGAAATGAGAAAAAGAGAATTTTATGAAAAACCTACCACAAAAAGAAAACGTGCTAAGGCATCAGCAGTAAAAAGATTAGTCAAAAAATTATCTCGAGAAAATGCTCGTCGCATACGTATGTATTAAACCCCTATGGTAAAATTTTTAATTTATTACATTCTTCTAATAATATCAATTTTATATATTATATCTGATAATGAACACAAATCAATTTATACCACCAAACTTAATTAAAGAAATTCTTGATAAAACAAATATTGTTGATATTATTACTGAACGCATTCAAATAAAAAAAATTGGAAACAATTATTACGGCCTCTGCCCATTTCACCAAGAAAATACACCTTCGTTTACAGTTAATCATGAAAAACAATATTTTTATTGTTTCGGATGTAATATTAATGGTAATATTATTGATTTTTTAATGCAGTATCATCAATTCAATTTTATAGAAAGTATACATGAACTTGCGAATATTACCGGAACAGATATTCCTAAATTATACTCAGAAAAAATAATCAAAAAATATTATAAAAAAAATGAATTATATCAAACAAATCAAATTGCAGAAAAATTATACTTTAAAAATATAAAGTTACAGCATTCAAAAATAGCACAGATATATTTAAAAAATAGAAAAATCAATATTCATATGATCAATTATTTTAATATTGGATTTTCCCATAACCAGTTTTTTTTATCTAAAAATATAAAAAACAAAAAATATATTAATAATTTAATATATCTGGGAGTCATTTATAAAAAAAATAATATAAATCAATACGACAGACTATATCATAAAATAATTTTTCCAATCAAAAATAAATATGGTAAAATTACTGGTTTTGGGGGTAGATCACTAAATAGCAACCATCCTAAATATATTAATTCTCCTAAAAATATTATTTTTAATAAAAGTGATCAAATATATGGTATTGAAAAAATAAATATTCAAAAAAATAATACATACATTCTAATTGTAGAGGGTTATTTTGATGTAATATCATTAACACAATTTAATATTAAAAATGTAGTAGCTATATTAGGAACAAACATTACAAAATACCAAATTAACATATTGTTTAAAATTACCAACCATATCATCTTTTGTTACGACGGCGATGAAGCAGGTAAACAAGCATCTTGGCGTACTATACAAATGATACTCTCTTATGTTAATAATATACGAAATATTCAATTTATTTTTTTACCTGATGGAGAAGACCCAAATAGTATCATTTATAAGGACGGTACAGAAAAATTTAAACATAGAATTAAAAATGCAAAAAACATAATAAATTGTTTTTTAGAAAAAATTACACAAAAAAATAATATATCATCGATTTACAAAATCTCTCATATGTTGGAAAAAAATTTACCTTTAATTACAAATATACCAGATACATATATCCAAACATATGTAAAGAAAGAAATAGGAAAAAAAATAGGTATATTAGATGAATACCAATTATATAATATATTCAATCAAAAAAAAAAAATCTATATAAAAAAAAATTTCAAAATAAATAATATGCGTATATTAATTAGTTTAATTATACAAAACCCTCAATTAAGTAATATCATACCATTTAAAATTAATGAATTAAAAAAAATGAATATATCAGGTATATCCTTATTTTTAGAAATATTTACTATGTGTAAAAAATATAATAATATAAATACTGGACAAATTCTTGAATTTTATAGAAAAGATACTAGATGTAAAATAATCAAAAAATTAGCATATTGGAATAATTTAATTGATTATAAAAATATAAATCATGTATTCCTAGATATAATACAAAAAATATACAATATTGCACTACAAAGAAAATATAAAAAATTAATCATACAAGATCGATTAAAAAATTTACATCACTTAGAACAAAAAATATTATGGAATATCAATAAAACTTTATTAAAAATTACATAATATATAAAATATAATATTAAAATTTTTATTTACAATGTATAATTTACTTATATTAACTTTTAAAATGGACACCTACCGATGGAAAAAAGCTCTCAATTGCAAATTAAATTACTAATTATACATGGTAAAGCTCAAGGATATGTGACTTATCTAGATATTCATAATTATCTATCTGAAGAAGTTATTCATTCTCATCAAATTGAGGATATTATACAAATGATTCATGATATGGGTATTCAGGTAATTGATACAATATCAAAAAAAAATATTATGCATATTAATGAAGATAATATTAATTACGATCAAACTGATGAATATTCACAAGAAAACTCTGAATCAGACAATAGTCGCACAACAGACCCAGTACGTATGTACATGCGAGAAATGGGTACTGTGGCATTACTAACAAGAGAAGGAGAAATTAATATAGCAAAAAAAATTGAATCAGGAATCAACCAAATACAATCATCTGTATCTGAATATCCTGAAGCTATTATATATCTTTTAAATCAATACGAGAGAGTGCAATTAGGACAAATTCGATTATCTGATGTTATTTTAGGATTCACAAACTCAAAAATAGAAAAGAAATTATTCAAAAAATCTAACATAAAAAAAAATAATAATATACTAAAAACAAACATTGATCTTAATATAGAAGAATACAATATTGATCCAGCATTAGCAGAAAAATTTTTTCAAAAATTAAAAAAACAATATATTAAAACAAACAAAATCATTAATCAAAAAAATAGAGAACATGAAGATTCCAAAAAAGAAATTAATAAATTATCTAAAATATTTAAGAAAGTCAAATTAGTACCCAAACAATTTGATTATTTAATCAAAAACATACGCAACATGATACAAAGAATTAGAATACAAGAACGACGAATTATGAAATTATGTGTAGAAAAATGTAAAATACCAAAAAAAATATTCATAAAATCTTTTATTGGTCATGAAACTAATGAGAAATGGTTTAATGATATTAGTAAAATCAATAAATCTTGGTCTAAAAAATTATACAAAATAAAAGATAATATACTTATAATTACAAAAAAACTCAAACAAATTGAAAAAGAAACTGGATTATTCATACAAGATATTAAAAAAATTAATAAACGTATGTTAATGGGTGAATTGCAAACAAAGCAAGCTAAAAAAGAAATGATAGAAGCAAATTTAAGATTAGTGATTTCTATTGCAAAAAAATATACTAATCGAGGATTACAATTCCTAGACTTGATACAAGAAGGAAATATTGGATTAATGAAAGCAGTTGAAAAATTTGAATATCAAAGAGGATATAAATTTTCAACATATGCTACATGGTGGATTAGACAAGCAATTACTAGATCAATTGCAGATCAAGCCAGAACAATTCGTATACCAGTACATATGATTGAAACTATTAACAAACTTAATCGTATTTCTAGACAAATTCTTCAAGAAATTGGTAGAGAACCTACTCCAGAAGAATTATCAACAAGAATGTTAATTCCTGAAGAAAAAATTCGAAAAGTATTAAAAATAGCTAAAGAACCAATATCTATGGAAACACCAGTAGGTGATGATGAAGATTCACAACTAAGCGATTTTATAGAAGATACAAATTTGGAATTACCAATTAATTTAGCAACCACGGATAGTTTAAGATTAGCTACCTATAATATCCTATCAGCATTAACACCTCGCGAAGCAAAAGTATTAAGAATGCGATTTGGTATTGACATGCATACTGATCACACATTAGAAGAAGTCGGTAAACAATTTTCTGTCACAAGAGAACGTATAAGACAGATTGAAGCAAAAGCTTTGCGAAAATTAAGGCACCCAAGTAGAGCAGATATTTTAAAAAATTTTCTAGATGATTGATATAAATTGTATCTATTAAAAACTATATTATTTAAATTAGCTTCTTAAATATATCGGAAGCTAATCTATATTTCTTAAAAAAATATTATTATATATTATTAGCATGAAGTGATTTTTTAATTTGCATAATATGATGTAACATTTGTCGAAATGAAACTCCGCCTTTAGAAGATTTACTATTAATACAATTCAATACATTTAATTTCTCATATACATCGCAATCAAATAAAATATGATATCGTTGAAAATCAGATATATTTAAATCCTCTAAAGCACATTTTTTTTGAATTGCTTCTAATACTATTTTTCCAACAATATAATGAGCTTCTCTAAATGTAACACCTTTATGTACTAAATATTCAGTTAATTCAGTAGCATTAGAATATCCTTGACATGCAGATTTTAAACAAGCATTTATATTTATTTTTACTGTTTTAATAGTTAATATAGCAACTTTTAAACAAATAATCCAATTATTTATTGCAGGAAATAAAATAGATTTATCTTCTTGCAAATCTTTATTATACGATAAAGGTAATCCTTTTAATATAACAAGCATACTGATTAAAGAACCATATACTGAACCTGTTTTTCCTCGAATTAATTCTAATGCATCTGGATTTTTTTTTTGAGGCATTAAAGAAGAACCAGAAGTGAGAAAATCTGATAATTCAATAAAATTTACCTCTCCTGAATTAAAAAAAATAAAATCTTCAGAAAATCTTGATAAATGCATCATACTCATCGAGGCTATAGATAATAATTCTACTACGTAATCGCGATCTGAAACAGCATCTAAACTATTACGAGTAGAACTTGCAAACCCTAAACGTAATGCTAATTTTTCTCGATTAATTTTACAAAACGTTCCAGATAAAGCACCTGAACCTAATGGGCTAACATTCAATCGATATAATAAATTGTTTAATCTACTTTCATCTCTATTAAACATTTCAACATATGCTAAACACCAAAATGCAAATGTAATCGGTTGTGCTCTTTGTAAATGAGTATAACCTGGCATAATACATTTTAATGATATTTCAGCTTGTAAGATTAATGTATATTGTATTTTTTGTAAATAAGTAATTAAATCGTGTACAATATATTTACACCATAACTTTAAACTTGTTGTAACTTGATCATTACGACTACGTCCAGTATGTAATTTTTTTCCTAAATTACCAATTCTTTTTATTAATTGTACTTCTATCCAAGTATGAATATCCTCTACATGGGAATTTACCATTATTTTAGGATTATCACATACTTGTTGTAAAATTTGATGTAAGGCATTTTGAATTTGATGTTGTTCTTCATCTGTTAAAACATTACATTCTAGTAATGATTCTGACCATGCAATTGAACCTAATATATCATATTTTGCTAAAATATAATCAATATGTATCGAACTATTAAATTTTTCAAATAATGGATGAGTTTTTTGGTTAAATCGCCCTCCCCATAATTTTTTTTGTTTCTTCATAACACTTTTACACCTTTCTCATATATGCAGAAATATATAATATTTTTATATATATTTTTTTTATTTTTTATTTTGTAACGCTCGAATTCTTGAAGATAATGAAAATAATTTAATAAATCCTTGAGCATCATAATGATCATATACAGTATCTTTTCCAAAAGTAGCAAATTCTTCTGAATATAATGTATGTTTGGCATACTTTTGAATAACAGATACATTACCTTTATATAATTTTATAACTACCTTTCCAGAAATCATATTAAAAAATACAAAAGCCGAATTTTGTATAGCTTTACGTACTGGAGTAAACCATAATCCGTTATATACTATAGATGACATCTGCAATCCAAGCTGCTCCCGCCATTTAAAACTATCACGATCTAATATAAGTTGCTCAATAGCTCGCATCGCTGCAACTAAAATAGTTCCACCAGGCGTTTCATAGCAACCTCTTGATTTAATACCAATCACGCGATTTTCAACAATGTCAATACGACCAATACCATGTTTAGAACCAATATCATTTAAAAATTTTAAAATACTTACTAAGTCTAATCGATTATTGTTAATAGAAATTGGATAACCTTTTTCAAATTTTATAGTAACATATTCGCATTGATCGGGTGCACACACTGGGTCATTAGTCCACGCCCAACAATTAGCATCTGGAGCATTCCAAGTATTTTCCAATATACCGCCTTCAGTAGAAATATGCCAAATATTTTCATCCCGACTATATATTTTTTTTTTCGTTGTAGAAGTAGTAATATTTCTACATTTTAAATAATCAATCAATTCTTCCCGAGAAGATAATTTCCATTCCCTCCAAGGAGAGATAACTTTTAAATGTGGAGCTAAAGCAGCATATGCCATTTCAAATCGGATTTGATCATTACCTTTTCCAGTAGCACCATGACAAATAGCAATAGCATTTTTTTTTATCGCTAATTTTACTTGCTCTTTTGCAATAATAGGTCTTGCCATAGCTGTACCTAACAAATAACTACCTTCATATAAAGCTCCAGTACTTAATACCGGAAAAATATAATTTTTGATAAATTTTTCTTTTAAGTCAATAATACAACAATCAATAGCACCAGACTTTATTGCTTTTTCAGAAATACCATGTAAATCTTCTGCCGATTGTCCAATATCTGCTACAAATGCTATTACTTCTAAAGAATAATTTTCTTTAATCCAAGGAATGATTGCAGAAGTATCTAATCCTCCAGAATATGCTAAAACTACCTTTTTTTTATTTTGTTTTGCGATCATTTTTGCTTAATTTCCTTATCTTAGTACATGATTAAAGTACCCGTCGTATAACCATAAAATATTTTTTTTAATTCCATAAAATTTGCCCAACTAGCAATATTAACCGATTGATTTAAAAATTTAGAGATCTTAATCGCTGAATTCACTTTGGTAACCATACCAGTACTAATTACACCTTCTAAAATTAATTGTTCACACATTACATTATTCATCTTCTTTATTGCATGACCTTTACCATCTAAAACAGCATTCACATCTGTTAACATTATTAACCGCGATTTTAATGCCTTAGATATAAACATAGATATTATATCAGCATCAATATTAATTAAAGTATGATCTTTAGTAATTCCTGTTGGATTAATAATTGGTATAATATTACGCGAAAAAAGATAATTTAATAAATCTAAAGAATTATAATCAGTACAAATACAACTTTCGATATCTGCTGATTGAAAAATAATAGTATCACCATCAGTACAATTTAAACCAATAGCATTAATTCCGTTCATACGAGCATATTTAACAATGTTTGTATTAATCATTCCAAGAAGTAAATTCAATTTTTTATAATTTATGTTCAACTCATCCCTAATGTTATAACACAATTGATCTTTACTATATATTGTATTGTTTTGGAAAAACAATTTTTCTAAAGATGTACCTCCGTGTACCACCAATATATTTCTATTCTTTATTTTATATTCGCATAGTATTTTAAAAAAATTTTTCATAGCAACAACGCTGTTTAATAAAATACCTCCTAACTTTATAACTAATATTTCTTGCATATAAATATACTCTAGATTAAATAATCTTATTCATATAAAATATAATTTATATCATAACAATTAATTTATTTTTATTTAGCTGTTAATATAGAACATAAAGCATAAGTGATATCAAAATTATTTAATGTATAAAAATGAAAATTTCTAACCCCTGCAGAACATAATTTTTGAATAATATTCATAGCAATCATTAAACCAATCATTTTATTAACATAAATATCATTATTATCTACGTTATTTAACACATCACACATCCAAGATGGTATACTTACATTGGTTAATCGAAGAAAACGTTTTAATTGAGAAAAATTTATAATAGGTAAAATACCTGGAACAATGTCAACAGAAATACCAATATCAACACATCGATCTCTAAATCTTAAATAAGTATCTGCATCAAAGAAAAATTGCGTAATCGCTCTATTCGCACCACAATCAATTTTTTTTTTTAAGTATATTAAATCCGATGTCATATCTTTTGCTTCGGGATGCATTTCAGGATATGCAGCAACTGAAATATCAAAATCAGCAATCTCTTTTAATAACGTTACTAATTCAGATGCATAAACTTCAGAATGGTACTCTTTTGATATAATATCTCCACGTAAAGCAACAATCCTGCGAATACCATGATTCCAATATTTTTGAGCTATCTCTTTAATTGTATCGATGTTATTAATATATGTAATATGTGGCGCAATATTTAAATTTAATTCTTTAGGAATGTGCCGAATAGCTTGATAGGTATAATCTATAGTATGTTCTACTTGAGGAGAACATGTCACAGAAATAAAATTTGGACAGAATACACTTAATTTTTTAATTGCAGTAAAAAAATTATTTTCTTGTTGATGAAATACTTTAGGTGGAAAAAATTCAAATGAGATATTCAGTTTTGAACGAATATCAAAAATATTTTGATGCATGGTTGCACAAGAATTATAAAATTTCTTCATAAAATTCCTTATAAATCAATATCCAATAAAAATATTATACTGTTTTTTACACCACATATTTACTGTAATTAATTTCCATACTGATAATAAATTGAAAATTTCATAATAAATTTACAATTTCATAAAAAAAAATGAAATTTAAACTTGCATAATTCACAATCTAAAAGTAATATATATAGGTAGGTATAAAAATATATTGCCGGCTTAGCTCAGCAGGTAGAGCAACTGACTTGTAATCAGTAGGTCACCAGTTCGATTCCGGTAGCCGGCAAAATAACTATTTATTGGTGGAGTTCCCGAGCGGTTAAAGGGAGCAGACTGTAAATTTGCCGTCTAACGACTTCGAAGGTTCGAATCCTTCCTCCACCATAAAAATATTAAATAGCGGGTATGGTATAATGGTTATTACCTTAGCCTTCCAAGCTAATAATGCGGGTTCGACTCCCGCTACCCGCTCAATAAAAGCTGATATGGCTCAGTCAGGTTAGAGCACACCCTTGGTAAGGGTGAGAACCCCAGTTCAAATCTGGGTGTCAGCATAAAATATATAAATATAAAATAAAAAAAAATAACATCTCTATCTTTTCAAAAAAAAGATATAAATTACAAAAAAATATATTTATAATATTTCAATATACGAATATCTCCATTGTATTATACAACGAAAAACTATTTATTTCACATCTATAATAAAAATGAAAATAATCAAGTTCATTCAATCATTAAAATTAGAAATTCATAATATATGTTGGCCAAAATTCTACGATACTATGCAAATTACATTCACTATATTATTTTCAAGTATCCTATTATCTTTAATTTTATGGACGATAGATAAAACTTTATTTTTTATCATATCATCAATTATTCATGCAAGGTTTTAAATATGTATAACTCTCACAAGAAAAGTTGGTATATATTACAAACTTTTTCAGGACTCGAGAACCGTACAGTAAAAAAAATAAAAGAAAAAATAAAATCTAGTAAGATTAGCAACCTCTTTGGTAAAATTATGGTACCAGGAGAAAAAGTAATAGAAATACAATCAGGAGAAGAAAAAAAAAGTGAATTAAAATTTTTTCCTGGATATATTTTAATAAATATGCATATTAACGAAACAAGTTGGTTATTAATTAATAGCGTACCAAAAATAATAGGATTTATAGGAGGATCGATAAATCAACCCACCCCTATTCACGAAAAAGAAATTCAAAAGATTAACCATAAATTATCATTATTAGGAGATCAACCCAGACCAAAAATAACATTTACAATAGGAGAAAAAATACGTGTTAAAAATGGTCCATTTGCTAACTTTCCTGGAATTGTAGAAGATATAGATTATGGAAAAAATAGAATCAAAGTCTCAGTATCAATTTTTGGAAGATCAACACCAGTAGAATTAAATTTTAATCAAATTGAAAAAAACACATAATATTACCAATATAATAATTTAACTATATCATCATAAAAAAACTATGGCAAAAAAAATACAATCATATATAAAGTTACAAGTCTCTTCTGGAATGGCAAATCCCAGTCCGCCAATAGGACCCGCGTTAGGACAGAAAGGAATCAACATTATGGAATTTTGCAAATCTTTTAATGAAAAAACAAAAAACTTAGAAAAAGGAATTCCTATACCTGTTATAATTACTGTATATACAGATCGATCATTTACATTTATCACTAAAACACCCCCAGCATCTTTTCTAATAAAAAAATATGCTAATATTAAAAAAGGATCTAGTAAACCAAAATTAGAAAATATTGGCAGTATTAATCAACAACAAATACAAGAAATAGCACAAATAAAATTTAAAGATATGACTGGAGCAAATATTAAACAAGCAAAACGATCTATTCAAGGTACGGCAAAATCTATGGGTTTAAATATCGAGGATTAAATGAAAAAAATTACAAAAAAAAAAGAAATTAAAAACAAGATTAACCTCAATAAAGAATATTCTCTTGAAGAAGCAATTGAAATTTTAAAAAAATATCAAAAAAAAAATTTTATTGAAAGTGTAGATATATCTATTCATGTCAATATTGACCCTAAAAAAACTGAACAAAATATTAGAGGAACAACAGTATTACCACATGGATTAGGTAAAAAAATTAAAATTGTTGTATTTACACAAGGTTCAAATATACAAATAGCAAAAGAAAATGGTGCAGATCTAGTTGGAGGAATAGAAATTGCTGAAATATTAAAAAATAAAAAAAATAAATATGACGTTGTTATTGCCTCACCTGATACCATGCATATTGTAAGTACATTAGGACCAATACTAGGACCGAAAGGGTTAATGCCTAATCCAAAAACAGGAACTATTACAGAAAACATTGAATCAGCAGTAAAAAAATTTAAAAAAGGAAACATACGATATAAAAATGATAAATATGGAATTATACATACATCTATTGGAAAAATTAACTTCCAAAAAAATTATATACAAGAAAATTTTACAGCACTTATGTATGATATAAAAAAAAATAAACCAACCACCACTAAAGGTCAATTTATTCAAAAAATTTTCTTATCAACAACAATGGGATGCGGTATTATGATTGCATTAAATAGTATATTGTAAAAAAAAATACTAAAATCAATGTTATTATTGCCATATATTTAACATGTCTTTTTAATAAAATATATTTAGGAGAAAATGAATGGCATTAAATCTAGATGAAAAAAAAAACATTGCTATTAAAATTAATCAAATTGTAAAAAAATCATTATCTGTAGTTCTTGCCTCATCAAGAAATATTTCTGTAAATAAAATTAATGCATTACGAAAAATTAGCCGTCAAGAAAATGTATTTTTATATGTCATAAAAAATACATTACTCAAAATATCATTAAAAAATACACAACTAGAATGCTTAAATAGAAAAATTTCAGGCCCTACAATAATTGGATGCTCATTAGATCATCCAGGAAGCGCAGCAAAAATATTCCGAAAATTTTCACAAAAAAATAAGAATTTTAAAATTACTACTGCAGCCATGCATAATAAAATTCTATCAAAGACAGAAATTATTGATTTAGCAAATTTACCAAACTTGAAAGAAGCAATAGCAAAATTTATTTTCACTATAAAAAATGCAACAATAGGAAAATTATTTTCTATATTATTACAAATTACAAAAGAAAATAATATTAAAATAAATACTACTGTAGTAAACTAAAATATTAAATAAAATTAATTTTTATTGTTGTTAGGAATATTAATAATGGCGATTACAAAAGAACAAATAATAGATGCAATATCAACAATGTCTGTTATGGAAATTGTTGATCTTGTTTCTACTATGGAAAAAAAATTCGGAGTATCTGCAATTCCTATAAATACACAAAACCAAAATCAACAAAAAGAACAAATAGAAGAAAAAACAGAATTTGATGTAATACTTAAATCAATCGGAAAAAATAAAATTGCAGTAATTAAAGCAGTGCGCAGCACTATTGGTCTAGGATTAAAAGAATCAAAAGATCTCGTAGAATCTGCACCAACTACATTAAAAGAAAAAATAAGTAAAAAAGAAGCTGAAACATTTAAAAATCTTTTAGAAAAATCCGGTGCAATTGTTGAAATAAAATAAAAAATAATATTTACAAATATAACTCAACATATAAAAACATGTGCTGGTGAATAATTTATCACCAGCTATAATCTATAAAAATATATTATATCTATTAAACATAAAAATAATATATTTATATTTATATCAAAAAAGTATTATAATACTTATCCTAATTAAACAATCACTGTATAATGTATTTTTACATATTACATAAATTTTATATGTATAAACTCATTATCTCAAACATACTGGAAATATAGTGTATTCTGAAACTGAAAAAAAACGTATCCGGAAAGATTTTGGAAAATATAATACAATATTAGACATTCCTTATCTACTTTCCGTACAGGTAGAATCTTATAATAAATTTATCAATCAAGACAACACAAAACAAAAAGGTTTAGAATCAGTTTTTCAATCAATTTTCCCTATAACAAGTTATAATCAAAATGCTGAATTACAATATGTTAACTATAGTATAGGAGAACCCATATTTGATGCTAGAGATTGCCAAGTAAGAGGTACAACATATTCTATATCAATACGCGTCACACTAAGGCTAGTAGTATACGAACCAGATGGAAAACATGAAAATATTAAAAATATAAAAGAACAAGAAGTATATATGGGAGAAATTCCCATTATGACAAACAATGGAACATTTATTATTAATGGAACTGAAAGAGTAGTTGTATCGCAATTACATCGAAGTCCAGGAGTATTCTTTGATAGTGATAAAGGAAAGACACACATTTCGGGAAAAACATTATATAATGCACGTATTATCCCTTATAGAGGATCTTGGTTAGATTTTGAGTTTGACCATAAAGATCATCTATTTGCACGCATCGATCGACGTAAAAAAGTACCAATCAGTATGATACTACGTGCTTTAGGATATAATAATACAGAAATTTTAAATATTTTTTTTAAAAAAAAAATCTACCACTTCATTAAAAATAAAATATACTTTGAATTACATGCCGAACAATTATATGGAGAAAAAATATCATTCAATATTATTCATAACGATATCGTATATATAAAAAAAGGCGAAAAAATTAATCATCAACATATTCAACAACTAAAAAAAGAAAATATTACATTAACTGAAATACCAGTTGAATGTATAATCGGACAAGTTGTTTGCAAAGATTACCTTGATAAAAAAAATAAAAAAACTATTATTTTTGCTAATACTAAAATAACTGCAGAATATATTAAAAAATTTAAAAAAGAAAATATTCATACTGTAGAAACAATTTTTACAAATCGAACAAATCGTGGTGCATACATTTCAAAAACATTAAGAATTGATCCAACATCTGATATCACAAGTTCACTAATAGAAATATATAGAATAATACGACCAGGAGAACCTCCAACTAAAGAAGCAGCGGAAAACTTATTTTCCAATCTCTTCTTTTCAGAAGAAAGATATGACCTATCTACTGTAGGTCGCATGAAATTTAATAATACTTTATCACAACAAATAAATCATGAAAAAACAGTACTAACCAAAGAAGATATTATTTGTGTGATACAAAAATTAATTGATATCCGCAACGGAAAAGGAAAAATTGATGATATTGATCATCTAGGTAATAGACGAATTAGATCAATTGGTGAAATGATAGAAAATCAATTTCGTATTGGATTAATTAGAGTAGAAAAAACTGTTCGGGAAAAATTGTCTTTAGGAGAATTAGAAAGCTTAATGCCACAAGATATTATAAACTCTAAACCAATTTCTGCTGTAGTAAAAGAATTTTTTACATCTAGCCAATTATCACAATTTATGGATCAAAACAATCCGCTTTCTGAAATCACACACAAACGAAGAATTTCTGCACTAGGAGTGGGTGGACTAACTCGTGAACGAGCGGGATTTGAAGTACGTGATGTACACCCAACACATTATGGAAGAATTTGCCCAATTGAAACACCTGAAGGACCAAATATTGGCTTAATAAATTCTTTAGCAATATATGCAAAAATTAATTCATATGGTTTTTTAGAAACACCTTATCGTGAAGTAAAAAATGGAGTATTAACAAATAATATACATTATTTATCCGCTATTGAAGAAAATAATTATATTATTGCTCAGGTAAATAAAAATACTGATAAAACAGGGAAATTACTTGATACATTTATTACATGTAGATTCCAAGGCGAAACAAATTTTTTCCCAACAAAAAAAATTCATTACATGGATGTTTCTGCCCAGCAAACTGTTTCTGTAGGAGCGGCTTTAATTCCCTTTTTAGAACACAATGACGCGAACAGAGCTTTAATGGGCGCTAACATGCAAAGACAAGCAATTCCGATTATGAAAGCTGAAACACCATTAGTTGGAACAGGAATAGAACGATACGTTGCTGTAGATTCTGGAGTAACAGTCACTGCTAAAAGAAGCGGAATAGTACAATACGTTGATGCGTCAAGAATTATTGTAAAAGTTGAACCCAATCAAATCACATCAGATGAAGCAGGAATTGACATTTATAATTTAGTAAAATACACTCGATCTAATCAGAATACTTGTATTAATCAGATACCATGCATTAAAGTAGGCGATCAAATTAGTAAAGGTAACGTATTAGCAGATGGTCCAGCAACAGATTTAGGTGAACTTGCGTTAGGACAAAATATGCGAGTAGCATTTATGTCATGGCACGGATATAACTTTGAAGATTCCATATTAATTTCAGAAAAAATCATGCACCACGATCAACTAACTACAATTCATATTCAAGAATTATCCTGTATGGCGCGTGATACTAAACTTGGACCTGAAGAAATTAGTTCTGATATACCAAATATTAGTCCATCTTGTCTGGCAAAGTTAGACGCATCAGGTATTGTATACATAGGAGCAGAAGTAACCGAAGGAGACATATTAGTTGGAAAAGTTACACCAAAAAATGAAAGCCAATTAACTCCTGAAGAAAAGCTATTAAGAGCAATTTTTGGAGAAAAAGCATCAGATGTTAAAGATTCTTCACTTCGAGTACCTAGTGGAATATCAGGAACAGTAATAGATGTACAAATCCTAACAAAAAATGGAATAGAAAAAGATAAACGAACTTTAGAAATTGAAAGTATGCAAATCCAAAATGTAAAAAAAGAACTAACTAAAGAATTTAAAATATTTAAATATTATTTATTTAAACGTATAAAAAATATTTTAATATCTTCAGGCATAACAAAACATCAATTACAAAAAATAAATCAAGAAAAATGGTATAAAATTGACACTAAAAACCTAAAAATATCCAGACAAATAAAAAATATATTCCAAAAATACAAACAATTCAAAAAAAAATTCGAAAAAAAAATAGAATTTAAAACAAAGAAAATTATACAAGGTGATGACCTAGCACCAGGCGTATTAAAAAATATTAAAGTATACCTAGCGATTAAACGAAAAATACAAACTGGAGATAAAATAGCAGGAAGACATGGAAACAAAGGTGTAATATCAAAGATTAATCCTATTGAAGATATGCCATACGATAAATACGGAATACCAATCGATATTGTACTAAATCCATTAGGTGTACCATCACGTATGAATATTGGTCAAATTTTAGAAACACATTTAGGTATGGCAGCTAAAGGTATAGGAAATAAAATCAATAATATGCTCAAAAAACAAAAATCTATTGCACATATTCGTCAATTTATACAAAAAGTATTCCACTCTGGAAATAAAATTAGACAAAAAATTAATTTTGATAATTTTTCAGATTCTGAAATATTAACTCTTGCGAGGAATTATAAAAACGGATTACCAATTTCAACACCAGTATTCGATGGAGCAAATGAACAAGAAATAAAAGAATTATTAAAATTAGGAGGAATTCCTAAGTCAGGACAAATAGATTTATTTGATGGCCGTACTGGTAATAAATTTGAAAGACCAGTTACAGTAGGATATATGTATATGCTGAAACTAAATCACCTAGTAGATGATAAAATGCATGCTAGATCCACTGGATCATACAGTTTAATTACACAACAACCGTTAGGTGGAAAAGCTCAGTTTGGAGGTCAAAGATTTGGTGAAATGGAAGTTTGGGCGTTAGAAGCATATGGAGCAGCGTATACTTTACAAGAAATGTTAACTGTAAAATCTGATGATGTAAATGGTAGAACTAAAATATATAAAAATATTGTCAAAAGTAATTATCATATGAATCCTGGTATGCCGGAATCTTTTAATGTATTATTACGTGAAATTCGCTCTTTAGGGATTAATATTGCTCTTGATGATAAATAAAATAACACAATATATATTTAAAATAAAATAAATCACTCTTAACATATTGATATAGGAAATAATCTTATGAAAGACGTCATGAAGTTCATAAAAAATAATAATAATATTGCAGATTTCAATTCTATTAAAATTCAACTCGCATCTCCAGACGTCATTCGATCTTGGTCGTTTGGAGAAGTAAAAAAACCAGAAACTATTAATTATCGTACCTTCAAACCTGAACGTGACGGATTATTTTGTTCAAAAATCTTTGGACCAATTAAAGATTATGAATGCTTATGTGGAAAATATAAACGACTTAAACATCGTGGTATTATATGTGAAAAATGTGGTGTGGAAGTAACTCATACTAGAGTACGACGTGAACGTATGGGACATGTTGAACTTGCTACACCTGTATCTCATATCTGGTTTTTAAAATCACTACCATCAAAAATAAGTTTGCTACTAGACATCCCGTTACGTGATATAGAGCGAGTACTATATTTTGAATCTTATATCATCATAGAAGAAGGAATGACGGATCTTGAGAAAAAACAAATATTAACAGAAGAACAATATTTGAATGCTATAGAAGAGTTTGGTGATGAATTCGATGCTAGAATGGGAGCAGAAGCAATCCAAATCTTATTAAAAGAAATTGATTTAGCTGAAGAATATGAAAAAATACACAATCAATTACAAGAAGGCAACTCAGAAACAAAAAAGAAAAAACTAACAAAACGAATAAAAATAATAGAATCATTTATTCTATCAGAAAATAAACCAGAATGGATGATTTTAAATGTATTACCAATTTTACCACCAGATTTAAGACCCTTAGTACCATTAGATGGAGGACGTTTTGCTACATCAGATTTAAATGATTTATATCGTAGAGTAATAAATAGAAATAATCGATTGAAAAGATTGTTAGAACTATTTGCACCAGATATTATTATCCGTAATGAAAAAAGAATGTTGCAAGAAGCAGTAGATGCATTATTAGATAATGGAAGACGAGGTAAAGCAATTTTAGGATCCAATAAAAGACCATTAAAATCATTAGCTGATATGATTAAAGGGAAACAAGGTCGATTCAGACAAAATCTCTTAGGAAAAAGAGTAGATTATTCTGGACGTTCTGTTATTACAGTAGGACCATACTTGAAATTAAATCAATGCGGTTTACCAAAAAAAATGGCATTAGAATTATTTAAACCATTCGTTTTAGGAAAATTAGAAAAAAAAGGATTAGCTGCAACTATTAAGACTGCTAAAAGAATGGTTGAATCTTCTAATCCAATTATATGGGATGTGTTAGACGAAATAATTAGTACACACCCAGTATTATTAAATCGCGCACCCACATTACACAGATTAGGTATACAGGCATTTAATCCCATCCTTATAGATGGAAAATCTATACAATTACATCCTTTAGTGTGTTCTGCGTACAACGCAGATTTTGATGGTGATCAAATGGCTGTACACATACCATTAACAAAAGAATCACAACTAGAAGCACAGTCTTTAATGATGTCAACAAAAAATATTCTTTCTCCAGCTAACGGAGAACCAGTAGTCATACCATCACAGGATGTTGTGCTGGGACTATACTATATGACAAGAAAGAAAAAATATATTCTAGGTGAAGGAGCTTTATTTAAAAGTATATACGAAGTAGAAAAAGTATACCAAATGGGTTCAATTTCCTTACATACAAGAGTATATGTCAATATTGTAGAATATACTAAAAGTAAAATGGGTACTTTTACTAAACAAGAAAACATAATATATACTACAGTCGGAAGAGCAATTTTATGGCAAATTTTTCCTAAAGGTTTACCATTTAGCGTATTACGTAATACATTAAAAAAACAATCTATTGCATATATTATGACATTATGTGCACAAACATTAGGTTTAGAGGCAACAGTAAAATTCGCAGATCAAATGATGTATACTGGTTTTAAATATTCTACGTTATCTGGAATTTCAGTTGGTATTGATGATTTAGTTGTACCTAAAGAAAAGAAAGAATTGCTAAACATAGCAGAACAAGAAGTACGGGAAATACAAGAACAATTTCAATCAGGTTTAGTGACTCCAGGTGAAAAATATAACAAAGTAGTTGATATATGGTCTACTGCTAATGAAAAAATATCTCAAGCCATGATGAAAAATTTATCTATTGAAAACCATACAACAAACCCAATAAAAAATATACAACAAAAATCTTTTAATAATATTTTTATGATGGCTGATTCTGGAGCTAGAGGATCTGCAGCACAAATCAGACAATTGGCAGGCATGAGAGGTTTAATGGCTAAACCAGATGGTTCTATTATTGAAACACCTATTACAGCAAACTTCAGAGAAGGATTAAACATATTACAATATTTTATTTCTACTCATGGAGCAAGAAAAGGATTGGCTGATACTGCTTTAAAAACTGCAAATTCTGGGTATCTAACACGTAGATTAGTTGATGTTTCACAAGATCTAGTAATTACAGAATATGATTGTGGTACTAGAAAGGGTATTACATTACAATCTATTATTGAAGGAAGTGATATAAAAGAACCATTACGTGACAGAGTAATAGGACGTATCACAACAAAAAACGTTCTTGATCCAAGAACAAATAAAATACTAATTACAGAAAATACACTACTTAGTGATTATCACTGTCATGAATTAACTACACACAATGTTGATTCTGTCACTGTAAGATCAGTAGTACACTGTAAAACAAATTTTGGAGTATGTGCATGTTGCTATGGTTATGATTTATCTCGTATGGAATTAGTAAAAACGGGTGAAGCTATTGGTGTAATAGCAGCACAATCTATTGGTGAACCAGGTACTCAGTTAACAATGCGTACATTTCATATTGGAGGTGCAGCATCTCGAGCTGTATCGGAATCACGTATTGAAGTTAAAAATACAGGTACTATTCGATTAAATAATGCTAAAACAGTAAAAAATTTTTATGGAAAAACTGTTATTATTGACCAAAAAGTTGAACTTAACATAATTGACATATTAGGAAAAATTAAAGAAAGTTATAAAATACCTTATGGAGCTATTCTAGAGAAAGGAGATCAAGAAACAGTAAATATTGGTGAAACATTAGCAACTTGGGATCCACATACTACACCAATTATAACTGAAATTTCTGGATACGTCAAATTTATAGATATGATTCCAGGACAAAGTATTATTCAACAAAATGATGAATTAACTGGTTTATCTTCTATAGTAATATTAGATGTATCAGAACGTACTAATCTAGGGAAAGAATTGCGACCAACTATAAAAATTACCAAAAAAAATGGAGATGATATTTTTATACCAGGTACAGAAGTACCAATACAATATTTTTTACCTGGCAAAGCATTAATACAATTAAGTGACCAGGCATTAGTAAATCCTGGAGATATTATTGCAAGAATCCCTAAAGCAACAGCAGGAACAAAAGATATTACAGGAGGTTTGCCTCGTGTAGCAGATTTATTTGAAGCACGATACGGAAAAGATTTAGCAATTCTATCTGAAATCAATGGATTGGTCTCATTCGGAAAAGAAACAAAAGGGAAAATAAGACTAATAATTACACCACACAATAAAAATGAAAAAATATACGAAGTAATGATTCCTAAATCTCGACCTATAAGTGTATTTGAAGGAGAAATAATTAAAAAAGGAGACATTATTTCCAATGGTATTGAATCTCCTCATGATATCCTTCGATTAAAAGGCATAGAAAGTGTAACACAGCATATAGTCAACGAAGTACAATCAGTATATCGACTACAAGGAGTAAAAATTAACGATAAACATATTGAAGTTATTATAAAACAGATGTTAAGAAAAGTAACTATTACAAATCCAGGACAATCTAATTTTTTAAATGGAGAACAAATAGAATATTCACGAGTAAAAATACAAAATAGTAAATTAAAAAACATACACCAAAAACCAGCTACTTTTTCAAGAAATTTACTTGGAATAACTAGGGCATCGCTAGCAACAGAATCTTTTATATCTGCAGCATCATTCCAAGAAACAACTCGAGTATTAACTGAAGCAGCTGTATCAGGAAAACGTGATAATTTACGCGGACTAAAAGAAAATGTTATTGTAGGAAGATTAATTCCTGCAGGTACAGGATATATATATCATATTAATCGAATAAAAAAAAAAACTAAAAAAAAAAAAAAAAAAAAAAAATAAAAAATAATTAAAAAATTTAAAAAAA